>JAPLUX010000069.1 GCA_026397455.1 Candidatus Aenigmatarchaeota archaeon
TTATGAATAGAAAATTAATCTTTATTAAAAACCAAAAAATATTTCATGAAAAAACTGATTTTTATATTATTTTTTGCAATTCTATTGAGCGGATGTATTAAACAAAAACCAGAAACAACTACTACAACTACTATTCAACTTACAACCACAGTCACAACAATTCAAACAGCAACCACAGTAAAACCAACGTCAAAACTTTTATCTTGGACCAAAGAAGAAGGTACAAGGATCGATGACGGGGTAAGTTCCTGTACGATAATCAAAGACAATGAATACTGGATTTACTACACTGCCAAGGGAATAGAACTGGCAACATCTACAGACGGTTTACAATTTACCAAAAAAGGGACGGTACTAGACGTGAAAGACGTTAGCGGTGTGGACATGGTAACTAATCCTGCTGTATTCAAGACTAATGATGGAAAGTATAGGATGATTTTTGAAGGAAGTAGACGGGTTGACGGACAACAAACTGATAGAAAATTATACAGTGCCATTTCTTCTGACGGTTTAACCTGGAAAACAGAGGAAGGAATAAGATTTCAAGACGAGGGTGATAAACCAGGAGAAATGTTCACATCAGTTCCAGACATCATCAGGTTAGATGACGGAAGACTGAGAATGTACTACACCAGAGGTTTAACATCAGCTATTGCCATTTCAAATGATGACGGAATCACTTGGACTAAAGAAAAGAACTTGGGTTTGGGAAATATGGCACTAGATCCAGACATTATCAGACTGGATGACGGAACGTACAAACTATTCTACACGCGTTTCGATTCACAGTTTGGTGTTGGAGAACAGTACATAATGAGCGCCAATTCTGTCGATGGCGTCAATTTTGTGGTGGATGAAGGCAAACGTATCAGACCAAGTTCAGGAAATACTGTGATCGTCGACCCAGATATAATCAAACTACCAGATGGAAAATACAGGATGTACTATGGTGAAGCTGACAATAACATGATGTTTAATATTAATAGTGCGATATCGACTGGTTAACCACTTAAACATTTAATATAATTTTGTCTTGAGACTAGTTAGGTATATATCAAACTCTTGAAAAATATTTTTAAATTTAACTAATGGATCTGGTCCATCACAGATTATTACAATAGACTCTTCCCCTAAAAGCCCATAATATAACTCACGGCATCCCACACTATCGAAAACACTCTTCCTTATTTCACATCCGTAAACGCGTTTTTAATAATCAAGCATTCCGGACACATTTAATTGCGGAAATTTATCTGTTGACATGTCTACTAATTTCAGGATAGAACATTTTTAAACCCCTTACAATAAACTGTTTAGCACTAAGTTGTAAATTATCTGATTCTTGGTTTGATTCCAAACGAATAGATTAATTAAACACTCAACCCAAGAAAGCCTTCTGTATACCTTCTACTATCAGGTTGATTGCTATAGCAGCCAATAATATAGCCATTATTCTCGCCATGACTAAGGCCCCTATTTTTCCCAGAAAATTGTGTATTCTGTCTATGTACCTAAAAAGAATTCTTATCACGAAGAAATTAACGAGGACGGATACTAGAGTGACAGGTATGCCATAAGTCTGAAGTAATACTATGGTCGTGGTTATCGCTCCAGGACCGACGAGCAAAGGAGTGGCTATAGGGACTGCACCCACTTCTTCTGTTGTATCTGATTTTTTCTCGTTAAAAACAATTGTCTTCATGGATATCAACAAAAGAAGTATACCTCCTGCTATCATGAAAGCAAACAAGGAAATTCCAAACAAACCTAGTATCTGCTGTCCTAATAGAGCAAAGATGAGTAGCAAGACTAAAGAAACGAAAGTCGCTGTTTGAAAGGTCCTCTTTCTTTTACCTTTCTTCATTTTTTCTGTTAGAGCGATGAAGAGTGGCACGTTTCCTAAAGGGTCTAGGACGATGAATAAAGCTAAAATTGCTTTTACCAGAGTTAAATCAGAGAGCATTATTATTATTTGTTTTTTTAAAATTAGTTATTATCTATTACAAACGCAAACAATCGTATCTGCATCAGAACATTTCCAATTATTATAAAAATGTCCATGCCTGAAAGTGTACAAATCAGGCCTGCAATTGTCATCACAAAGCATATCTATCATCGCTTTTGTCAATATATTTGCATCACTTGTCGTATTCCTGCAATTCTTCTGTCTCGTATCTACTTCCACCCAATTTATTATTCTACTGTAGCCATAGACTATTACAACAACTAAAATAATCAATACAATCAAAATTAGTTTATTCATAATTCTGTTTTCTCATTTCAAGACAAAAATCTATCTAATTCTGAAAAAAAGAATAAGAAAATTAAGTACATGCATTTCCGTTAAAACACTTGCCTTCTGGACAATCACAAACTTTAACTTCATCAGTATTTCCTGGACCACAACCGCATGCACCAATCAGACAAGTATTTGGGAAATCACTCGCTGACTTACAACACTGTGATGTTTTAACAGTCCCACCTGAATTTATACAAGCCTGTTCTTTTCCTAATGTACTAGTTGTCGTCTCTTTATTTTCTATGTTGATTGTTTGTTTAATGCAACCTGATGTAACAACAATAGCCATCAAGATTAACAAAATAATCAATCTTTTCATGAATAAATTATGATTTCTAGAGAACAAAAACTTTTCTTATCTAGGTCTACTAAATTATTCTCATTTTTCCAACCTCTTCTTCACAAATCGATTTAACAATTATTTTTTTATTCAACTTTTCCTTACCAAACCTGACCGATACTTTCTTTTCTTTTACATCCGAATAACGGGCAGTTAAACCAGCCGCTTTCTCTACAGTTTTTTTTATTTTTGGTCCCTGAAGTATAGTTATTGGACCCATGAAATCAGGAACTTCAAAATAATAATCGTCTTTTCCTTTCATCTTCAATAGCTGTTCATTTTCTTTTTCGTTTCTTCCAACAATTATTTTATTCTTACCAAACCTGAAGTGTCTACCTATCCTTAAAAGATCGGTATCTTCAATTCTAATCTTCTTTTTGTGTTCGAACAAATCTTTAACTTTATTAGAAAACTCTTTGTACGTCAACAGACATCCCCCTGATGGACTAGGATAATTGTCTATTCTAAATTTTTTAGCAAGTTCTATCTGAGGTTTTCTTTGTCTACCTTGAATATCTAACAACTTTTCTCTATCAACCCATCCTTTCTTCTCAGCTTCTGTTGCTGGTAACAACTTGGCAGACAAAGGTCTGAGAACTTTTCCTTCTAATCCAGCCTCTTTATCTATTATGTATAAGACTTTCCTACTTTGCGACATCGGTCTCTCATTCAAGACCTCTCCAGTGAAGATGAAAGATGCTTTTATTTTTTTAGCATACTCTTTTGCTTTCTTGAACATGAGAATTCTGCAATCGATACAAGGGTTCATGTTCTTTCCAAAACCGTGTTTAGGCTTTCTCAAGATTTTAAAATATTCTTTACCAATCTTCATCACTTTCAAAGGAATTTTGAGTTTTTTTGCTAATTCTTCAACTCCAATTTTTTCACAAATATAGAAAGGTGTTATAAAATTTATCGCTTTGACATCTATATTTTGCTCTGAGATTATTTTAACAGCAATTATACTGTCTAGACCACCTGAAAATAATACCAAAGCTTTCATGTTTTATCCTTATTTTAATACAAATTATTTCAATTTATCTTTTCCAGAACTTCAACTTCTTTTTCAACAATTGTCTGAAATAACATCTTCTACACATATATCTTTCATTAGAAGAACTTTTTTTAGGAATTTTTATAACACTCTTGCACAGATAGCATTTTGTCATAATAATCGTGTCTTCTCAATTTCAGTATTCAAAAGTTATAATTTTGCATTCTTACCTATCTAATTCTGTAATTTCTTTGTATTGTCCTTAAAAAATACTCATGTATTCTCAAATCATCACTCAACTCAGGATGGAAAGTCAAGGCTAGAATATTTCCTTTCTTTACCCCTATTATATTATCCTGATATTTGACCCAGATTTTAGTGTCATCCCAGACTTTTTCTATCGTCGGTGCACGGATGAAAAATGCTCTGAAAGGTTTACTTCCAATCTCAGGTATGTTCACATCAGTCTCGAAAGAATCCACTTGTCTACCGTAAGCATTCCTCAAGACTTTCATGTCCATTAAACCCAGTAGTTTTGTATTAGTCTGTTTAACTTGTTCGTCCCCTTCTTTCGCTAGGAGAATAGTACCAGCACATGTTCCTAATATTGGTAATCCTTTTTTTGCGAGTTCTATTATTTTTTCATGCATCCCTGTAGTCAACATTAATCTGTTTATGGTTGTTGACTCACCACCAGGTATAACTAACCCAGAAATATCATCTAAATCTTTAGCATTTCTTACATATACAGCATTGCCATTAATTTTGATTTTTTTCATCGTTTTATTCAAAACTTCAACATGTTCAGAAACAGCACCTTGTAAGGCTAGAACACCGACTTTCAATTAGTTCCCCTGATTTGCATTTTTTGTTTTTCATCCATCTTTGAAGTGTCAATCCCTTCCATTGGTTCTCCTAAACCTTCAGAAACTTTTGCGACAATTTTTGGATTATCATAATGCATCGTAGCTTCCACGATAGCCTTAGCGTATGCTTTCGGGTTTTTAGACTTGAATATCCCTGATCCAACGAATATACCATCTGCACCTAACTGCATCATCAAAGCTGCATCAGACGGTGTAGAAATTCCTCCTGCAGCAAAATTCACTACTGGTAACCTTCCTAAATCTCTTGTTTCTTTTATCAATTCTAAAGGCACACGATATTCTTTTGCCTTTTCCTTCAACCGTGATTCTGACATTTTTTTTAACTCGGCTATCTCTCTATTCATTAATTTCATATGTCTTACAGCTTCAACCACATTACCAGTTCCAGGTTCACCCTTGGTCCTTATCATCGCCGCACCCTCGTTTATCCTTCTCAAAGCTTCACCTAAGTTTCTTGCCCCACAAACAAAAGGAACAGTAAACTTTTTCTTATCGATGTGATTCTCTTCATCTACTGGTGTCAACACTTCACTCTCGTCAACCATATCCACGCCTAAAGCTTCGAGCACTTGTGCCTCGACAAAATGACCTATCCTGCATTTGGCCATGACAGGAATCGTGACAGTTTTTAATATCTCTTTGACTTTCTGTGGGTCGGCCATTCTTGCCACTCCACCTTTTGCTCTTATGTCTGCAGGAACAGCCTCTAATGCCATGACAGAAACAGCCCCAGCATCTTCAGCGATCTTTGCCTGTTCTCCGTTAACAACATCCATTATTACCCCGCTTTTGCACATCTTAGCAAACCCCCTCTTTAGCCTATCAGTTCCCTTTTCTTCAACTATTTTTTTGGTTATTTTCATGCCATCACGATAAAGAATATAACGAACATAATAATAATTGATTGAATTTAAATCTTTTAATATGGTTGCCTTGCCACTTTCATTAATCTTAAATATATGACTGTTTTATAAATATATAACAGTGTTATATAGGTGGGTCTATTGGCCGGGGAATTAGTTTGCATCAAAGCTGATTAAATCAGCACTTTTATTTAGTCCTAAATCTCGTCAACAACTCCTTGAGATAACCAAACTACCCGACAGAACTTTAAGATATCATCTTGCTATTCTGAAAAAGAAAGGTTTTGTTAAAGAAATTTTAACTTTCTCAGACTTGAGGAAAAAGACATTCTCATTGAGGTAGTGGAAATGTACTACAATAACATTCTAGAAACAATAGGAAACACACCCGTTGTAAAGATAAACAGATTAGTCGATGAAAACAGTGCGACAGTTTTAGCAAAGTTAGAGATGTTCAACCCAAGCGGTTCGATAAAAGATAGGATAGCAAAATACATGATTGAACAAGCAGAAAAAAGAAGAAATCTTAAGCCAGACTCAATTATAGTCGAACCTACTACCGGTAACACAGGAATTTCTCTGTCTATGGTTTCTACTATCAAGGGTTATAGGATGATTGCAGTAATGCCTGAAGGAATGAGTAAAGAAAGAGAAATAATGATAAAGGCTTATGGTGCTGAAATTTTATTCGCAAAAAATGGAGGAAGGACTGATATAAACCTTACAATTAATAAAGCCCAACAAATATCAAAAGAAAATTCAAAAGTTTTCATACCAAATCAATTCAATAACATTAACAATATCATAGCTCATAAAGAAACTACTGGAAAAGAAATTCTCGACCAACTTGGAAATAATATTGATGCTTTTGTAGCTGGAGTGGGAACTGGTGGTACATTGATTGGTGTGGCTCAAGCATTAAAAGAAAAAATACCAGAAATCAGAATAATCGCCGTTGAACCTACAAATTCTGCTATACTTTCTGATGGAAAATCAGGTCAACATAAAATACAAGGAATTGGTGAAGGTTTTATCCCAGACCTTTTAAAATCTAATCTAAATTTAATCGATGAGATAATAACAGTTACCGATGAAGAAGCAATCAACACAACTAGAAAATTAGCGAAAGAAGAAGGAATATTAGTGGGTATATCATCTGGAGCAAACATGTTTGCTGCTTTAAAAGTTGCAAAAAAATTAGGTAAAGGTAAGATAGTAGTTACAATATTTCCAGATAGAGGTGAGAGATATCTGAGTAATGACGTTTTTAAATCTTAAATAATATAGTTAAAAATGATGCCGACGTGGCAGAACGGCTATGCGACCGGCTGCAGAAATGATGCTGATACCGGTTTAAACGAGTTCGACTCTCGTCGTCGGCTTTGATTTCAATGAAAGAAAT
The DNA here is from genome assembly GCA_026397455.1 of Candidatus Aenigmatarchaeota archaeon. Classification (GTDB taxonomy): domain Archaea; phylum Aenigmatarchaeota; class Aenigmatarchaeia; order CG10238-14; family CG10238-14; genus JASEGC01. Next base: position 6,786 of record JAPLUX010000069.1, read on the forward strand.
AATTAATCCAAAAACCGCACCAGCACCAATCGGTCCGTATAGTAAAGGCGTGAAATGTAAAGGGTTTATTTTCGTTGGTGGTCAATTACCAGTCTATCCAAAGACTGAAAAAATAGTTGAAGGCGGTATAAAAGAGCAAACTAAACAATCACTCGAGAACGTTAAAACTATACTTGAAGCTGGTGGTAGTTCACTAGAAAAAGTCGTTAAAATGACTGTATACTTAAAAGATATTAATGATTTTAATGAAATGAACGAAGTATACAAACAATTCTTCAAGAAAGATTTCCCAGCTAGAGCAACTGTGCAAGTTGCAAAATTACCAAGAGATGCTTTAATCGAGATAGAAGCAATAGCAGAGGATTGATATGCCAATAAAAATTTTTAACACGTTAACTAAGAAGAAAGAAATCTTTGAACCAATAAACAAGAACAAAGTCACGATGTTCGTTTGTGGTCCTACTGTTTATGATCATTCCCATTTGGGCCACGCTAGAACATACATCGCTTATGATATTATCACTAGATACCTTCGTTACAGAGGTTTCAACTTATTCTTTCTGATGAACATCACAGACGACGACGATAAAATAATAAAGCGTTCAAAAGAAAGAAGTATAGAACCAACTAAACTAGCAAGAGAATTTGAACAGTCTTTCTATGAAGATATGAAAACTTTGAATGTATTGAGTACTGTCAATGTTTTTGCCAGAGCGTCTGAACACATAAAAGAAATCATCAGTCAAATACAGCGTCTCATCGATAAAAGTTTTGCATACGTGTCTACGAATGGTGTATATTACGACATTACTAAGTTTGAAGATTATGGTAAACTATCACATCAGGATACAGAACAATTAGAAAAACATAGAATTGAGCCAGATTCAACCAAGAGAAACCCACAAGATTTTGCGTTGTGGAAATTCGAGAAACAAAGTGATTTGAGTTGGGATAGTCCTTGGGGAAGAGGTAGGCCAGGTTGGCATATTCAAGATACGGCCATAGCTGAAAAATACCTTGGTCAACAATATGACATACATGGAGGTGGTCTTGATTTGATATTTCCACATCATGAATCTGAGATTGCACAGATGGAATCCCTATCTGGAAAAAAACCGATGGTCAAGTATTGGACTCATACTGGTTTCTTGATGGTAAACGGAGAAAAGATGGCTAAATCCTTGGGTAATTTTGTTTTCATCAAGGATGCACTGAAGAAATTCGATGCCGAGACTTTGAGATTATTCTTCGCTTTCACCCATTACAGAAGTCCTATAGATTTCACCGAGAAGAACTTAGAACAATCCAAGAAGAGTTTGGATAGACTGTACACAACTCTAGAGAATGTTCATTCGATGAAGGCTACTAAGAACATCACACTACAAGAAAAACAATTTGACATGAGGTTCCTTGGCTATAAACAGAAATTTATCGATGCAATGGATGATGATTTCAACACACTGGAAGCATTGAAAGTTTTGTTCAAGATGTCGAATGAAGTCAACAAATTCATAACTCATAGAAAAGAATTGAACAAAGATGTGAAAGAAAATATTCTTAACATGTTTAGAGAACTTGGGGGCATTTTTGGAATATTACAGAAAGAAATAAAGAAAGAGGAATTATCCGATGATATAAAGAAGTTGGTTGATGAGAGAGAAGAAGCAAGGAAGAAGAAAGACTGGAAGACTGCTGATGAAATTCGTATTAAGTTGAATAAAATGGGAGTTACTCTTGAGGATACACCTGAAGGGATTAAATGGAAGATTAAGAAATGATTTTTATAAAATACTAAAATTCAGTTACTCTGAAAATCTATAAACATTTATCCACTCATTTTATTTTAGATTCAATGATAAAATTCTTAGAAAGAAACGAAGTTCCGGAACCAATAGAAGAAATGAGAAAATTTCTTGAGGAAAAAACAAAAAAAACTTCCAAAAGAAAATTTACGTGTGCTTGTCAAATCGATAAAGTTAATGGTAATTGTATCCATCTCTCATCGTTAGAAGGGTCTTTGTTGAATAAGAACTTCAAAGAAAAGGATATAATCAAGATAGAAATAGCAAATGAAGAATATAGTGGTATAATAAAAATTTTAGCGGAAGAAGATTGTTGGGTTGTTGTGTTAGGTGAAAATTTTGACATTTCGCAATCAAACGATGTAACAATCTATAAGTCTGACGATGAAACATTCCTGTTTAAAAATCAACTTGATGCATTAAACGATGTAATCAAAAATGAAGAAAATAAAATGCTTTGGCAATTATTAAAAAAAGTTTATCTGGAAGATAAATTACAGACACCAATAAAAACTGAAGATTCAACAATAGAACCTCCAAAAATAAAAGAAATTAAATTTTATAACGAGAGAATAACCGAAGACTATGATCAAAAAGATCTCATACGTAAAGTCATGGGACTTTTTGATGATCAAAAAACATTATTCTTTCTTGGTTTTGGTCCACCTGGTTCTGGAAAAACTGAAGTGATAACTGAAATTGTTAGACAATGCATTGGTTTGAATAAGCGAGTACTCGTCACATCTTTTACGAATGTTGCTGTAGATAATGTCATGGAGAAATTATTAGACTTAAATTTAGAAGAAAAACTTCTCAGAGTTGTTTCTGAAGGAAAGATAAAAGTTCCAAAGGTAGATAAAATATCTATTCAGAAAAAACTTCTCAAAGATCCAAAAAACGTTCCTACCAATATTATAAACGAACACATGGTGATTGGTTCAACACTCGATAAACTTGGAACAAAATATTTTGAAAACACAGAAAAATTTGATCTTGTTATTGTTGATGAAGCTTCTATGGCTGAAACAACAAAATTGTTATTAGGAATTAAAAAAGGTAGTAAATTCTTACTTATTGGAGATCCTAAACAATTGACACCTTTCTGTGATGAAAAGGACATAAATCAAATAGTAAAAGATTTTATCGAAAAACCATTCTTTGTGAGATTGATAGAGAATCTAGAAGATAAAAACAATGATTACCATTTGATGTTTAAAAAAAATTATAGGAGTCAT
>JAPLUX010000047.1 GCA_026397455.1 Candidatus Aenigmatarchaeota archaeon
AGAATAAAACAAGATGTATTTCTGATAAGAAACTTAATTGAAAAATATTCTAAATAATCCCAAAACTAGGTAAAACTAAGAATAATATCATCGGCAATACAGCATCCAACCCTGCCAATGCTAAATCCATACTCATCGGTGAAGATGCAGCCCCTCTAGCAAACCTGAATATTACTTGTTCCAGTATCATATTTCCAACAAAAGCTACTATGACATTGCTACCAACCCAATACCCCCATGCAGGATTTCCAACTTGCATAAACTTCATCGTCAAGAATGGTATTCCAGTCACCGTAGGAGCTATGTAATCCCACCAGAAAACATTGACAAAAGACCATGGTATACTAGAAGTTATAGCCCTCAACGGATGAAAACCACCAGCCAAGAAACCCATCGCTATTCCGTCTGTTATTATCGAAACAACTACACAGACGATGAATACTATCATTTTAGCACCGAGAAAAGATGTTGTCGTTCCAGTAGTTTTTTTAGCAGGTGTAGTAGTTTGAGCATTTACAAATCCAGAGGATAGCATCAACAAAGAGAATAAAACAACAGACATTAAATGTACAAACAAATGAATTCTTTTCATACAATCCTTATTATTTTTTGTTTTAACCACTTAATAAGTCTTATTCAAAATTCTTCCTTGACAGTTTTGATAACATCTTCACTCTTAACCCTGCCCCTAACCTTACTCATGACTATACCGATGATTTTTTCTGATGGCTTGTCTCTGTTCGCTTTTATCACATCTTTAACGATTTCTCTCAATTCTTTTTCTGTTATAGTTTCTAAACCTATTTTTTTGATACAATCTTCTAACGATGTGTTAACATTTTTTGATTTATACAAAAGAACATCTGGCACAGATTCTTTCACTATTTTTCCTTTATCAAGCAACTCAAATAACTCTTCAAAAATTTCGTCAGTCAAATTTTCTATCTTAACATCTTCTCTCTTCTTCAAATCTTTCAACGTGCTGACAAAGACATTTGCAACGATAGATGGATTGACATTGAATTTTTTAATGATATTCTCGAACAAATCAAGATAATCCGATGCCAATATTTGTTTGGATAAGTCATCTGATAATTTTAGTTTTTCTCTAAACCTAACGAGTTTCTTCGTCCATGGTTCAGGTAGATTTTTTTTAATTTTTTGAATGGTTTTATCCTCTATGAGTATCGGTGGAATATCCGTCTCAACGTACATCCTCGCTGATCCAGGTAAAGGTCTTATAAACCTTGTTGTCCCATCAGGATTAGTAGCCCTAGTTTCTTCTTTCACTTCGGGAAGGGACAATTGTCTTTGAACTTCTAATTCAATAACTTTTGACAACAACCCAAGCTCTTGAATACCTTTTATCTCAACCCTTGCACCGTTTTTTATACTGACGTTAACATCTTGGCGCACAGTTCCTATACCTCTTTTAACCTTCCCAGTTGACCTGCAAATCATGCCTATGAAATATGCAATCTCTTGAATTTCTTCAGGAGAATAACCGATTAATAGACCAGTACCAATCTCGACTAAAGGAATACCAAGCCTGTTCAACCTATAAGTCACATTACCATTTTTTTCATCAACTATACTGGCAGCATCTTCTTCTAAACTAATGCTCGTAATCTCAATTTTTTTTCCTTTATATTCTAAATATCCATCCAATCCTATAACCGCTGTTCTCTGGAATGCAGATGTGTTGCTGCCATCTATCACATTCTTTCTCATGATTTGAATCTCATCTGGTATCGTGCAGTTGAACATCAGAGCTATCTGCAGGACTATTTCCAACGCTTCTTGATTCAATGGATGAACTGGTTCTTCATCACATTCTACAAGACAATCTTCACTCGGAAATATTTGATAGTAAAAATTTCTGTTCCTCAAGAATTCATATTGAGCTGTTGTATCTATTTCCCCGATCTCCGATTGTGTCGGGTTTTGTTTTCTCATGATAATTTTTATCGGTTCTTTTTCCTGCATCATCGTCGAACAATTACAGAACAACTTGTGTTTTGTGTTGAGTTGTCTATGAATCTCCAAACCACATTTCAAGTCGATTTTCTTGTAATCGATCAATTAATCACCATCAAAACAAGAATGCTCTAGGATCGATTCTTTCAGTAATTTCACCAGCATAGTTTGTTAGCATCATTTCTTTAATCTTTCCCATTTCTTTAGTCTGTCCTAAAACCCAAGATAATTTCACGTAAGCTGTTTCTGGTAACATATCTTCTGCATATATTACTCCTCTACTCAACAACTCTCGTGTGTTACGGTAAATTGTTGGATGAGTTCTTCCGTACAAACATTGAGATGTTATCACAACTGGAATTCCTGAACGAACGGCCTTTTCGATTTTTGGCAATAAAGAAAATTTTCCTAATGTTGGTGTATGTCCGATACCAGTGGCTTCTATGACGATACCATGATATCCTTTGTCAATATAAAAATCAATGATATTGGGGTCTATACCTGGATAAATTTTTATGAGTGCTACTTTTTGTTCAATTTTGTCGTTAACTTTAACTTTTTTTTCACTTCTTTTATTGTAATTCTCATTCAAAATTTCAATTTTTTTATCTTTCCAATGGATTTTTGCTATCGGCAACTCATCCATTGGTCTGAAGGCATCTCTCCTTGAAGTGTGCATCTTTCTAACCTTTGTTCCCCTTATAGCAAAACAGTAATTATCCTCCATACTGCCGTGCATAACAGTACAAACTTCAGCCACATCAGAGTTCACAACAAAATTAGCAGCACAAGTAACATTCATTACTGTATCAGATGATCCCCTGTCACTGGAACGTTGGGATCCCACCAAAGCAACAGGACAACATAAATCTTTTAACATAAAACTCAAAGCTGCCGCAGTGTAATGAAGCGTATCTGTACCATGTATCACGATTACACCTCTCACACCAGAATTTATTTCTTTAGCAACAGCTCTTGCTATTTCCTTCCAACCTTCTGGAGTCATATCTTCGCTCATTATGTTCATTACCTGTTCAACTTTTATGTTTGCCATTTCCTTCAATTCTGGAACCTTTATTACTATGTCTTTGGCAGAGAAAGAAGCATAGACGCCACCAGTCTTATAATCTATTTTACTAGCTATAGTTCCACCAGTTCCGATGATAGAAATCACAGGTAGTTTTTTATCAAAAATCACTTCTTTCACTTCTTTTTCTTTTTTTCCCACATTTTTATTTACAGTTTTAATTTTCTTGATTTTAACATTTTTTTCAAACTTTATACCTATGTTGTATCCATTCTTCAGTTTAAGGACTAAACAGTTTTTATCACCAAGTTCTATCCTGGGCATCAAGATGCCTTCATAAAAATTCTTATTCTTAATCAGCTTTATTTCATCCCCAATTTCTACTCTATTCTTCTTGAGAAAACTCTGAACCTGTTCAGAATACATCAAATCACTAAGAATATTTTGTTTCGACAAACTATAAATCTCATTCAAAACTTTTATATCATACTGAAATCAAATATCTTATAGTGATGATTTGAAAGGTATAAGTCCTTTATTGGCAAGTGTCCTTTTGATAGCCTTCACTTTGACAGCAGCAACAATTATAGGTGCTTGGATGACCTCAACAATGAAATCTAGTACCGATACAGTTGGTGGTCAATTAACATCAAATGTTAACTGTTCTTCAAATGTTATAAATCTTGATGCATTATGTCATAACAACACTAACGTAACAGTTATTGTTCAAAACATCGGTTCTGCGTCCTTAACTAATCCATCTTTCTACATGAAAACAAGTGATGAAACTACATGTATTAGTAACCAGACTGATACAATTTCAGTTGGTGGGTTTGCAAAGTATGAGATAAATTGTACTAATTTTGCTGTCAACAGTAAAACATTGAATTACGTTAAAGCTACAGCATTATGTCAAGGGGTTGTATCAATCTCGATTGAAAAGAAAGATTTCACAGATTCTTGTTCATAACCTTAATCTTTTTCTCTTCCAACTTCTTCTCGTTATGGAAACTCTTCTATTTTTTGCTCTTTTTATTCCAAATTTTTTTATATCTACCCATCTAGGAGCAAGCCTAACTTTTGCAGCTTTTATCTGTTTTAATTTCCTACTGTATATTTTCCTACCCATGCGATCACAGGAATTTTCTTAATTCTTTTGTTTTTTTTACTGCTAGATCAACCATCGTATTTAAATCCTCTTCAGTCAACCCGTGTTTACCACTCTTCTGCATCGCACAAACTTTGCCATCTTCCATTACAGCAACGACGAGTTTGGTATCCAATACTTCTTCTTCCTCTTTGTTAGGATCAAATAAGAACTTGCCAGCTACTTTACTAATCGTTACAGTGACAGGCTCATGTAATATCGGTAATTTTTTCTCCAACTTATCCCTGATGATTTTATCATCCTCTATTTTCGGAATCTTTGTAGTCTTCAAAGCGGCTACTGCAGCTAGAGCTGCTGCATCTATCAAATTACCGTCATTGTTTATTATGTGAACATCGCTCCAGTCTTTAATACACCCATGTTTGGCATGTCTGGAAATGGTGTACCTATTCCCATTTTAATACCGACTATAACATCTGTTTTCCCAATCTTAACTCTAGCAGAACCCTCTGCATTTTCAATAATATTAGTCTCTACTTTTACTTCTCTGAACTCATCCATCTTTCTACCATCTATTCTTTCCTCATTTTCCAACAACCTAAACATGTATCCTGTCTGCATGAAATCACTTTCCATATTTTTTATTCAGAGCCTCTTTCTGTTTTTCATAAATTTTTTCCCCAGCCTTAATCTGTTCTTTTATTATTGTTTTTATTTCTTTTGATGTTAACTGCCCGTCCATCTGGAGCAACGTGATTATTTTCTTTCTTGGCATGAACGCGATTGGCACATCAGCTTCAGAATAATTGTCCTCTTTTCCACACAAGTCTAATACAATCGTGTCATCTATCTTTCCGCCAGAAACAGCGACTATAAGATCTCTCATCGGCACGCCGGCATCAGCTAAAGCCAAAGAAGCAGCGTTTATCCCAGTGACTCTGGTTGAGCCATCAGCTTGCAATATTTCAATGTAAACATCAACTACAGCTTCGGGATATTCTTCAAGGAACAAGGATGGTTCTAATGCGAGTCTAGTCACTTTAGATATTTCAATAGACCTTCTTGAAGGTCCTGGATAAGCTCTATCATCCACAGAAAAAGGTGCCATGTTATACCTGCATCGTATTATGGCAGTATCAGCCTTTTGTCTGTGTTTTGGGAACAATGCTCTTGGTCCATAAACACCAGCTATAGCAACAGTTTTACCAAACCTGACTTGAGCAGAACCATTGGCATTAGGGATGACACCGATTTTCATCTCAATTTCTCTCATTTCATTCGGTTTTCTACCGTCGAGTCTTTTTCCGTTAACTATCAATTTTTTATCAGTTTTCATTCCCATTCTAATCACTCAACAATTTTGTAATCTCATCTGTTAATCCAATGATATGCGCTTTCTCATCGATCATCTTGATAGCTTTTATAGCCTTTTCAATCTTTTCTCCTGAAACCCAAACAACACCGTTCTGCCCCACTCTTATGATAGTTCCAGTTTTTTCTTTGACAGTGTTGATCATACTTCCCTCTTTTCCTATCAACCTTGGAACTTTACTCGGCGTAATTTTTATCGTGACACCACCCTTCAATTTTCTTGCTACAGGTGTTCTCATCGTGAGCTGAACATCCCCTCTTTTCGTATCACCAACCTGAGCGTATATGACATCCCCAGCATCGAAGAACTGGCTGATATCAGTTCTTTTAAAATCGATAAACTCATCTACACCCTCTGACAAAGGAAGGAATGCCTGCCAAGGCGAGTTTATATCTACAAGCCAACCAGCCTTTTCAACATCAGTAATGAAGCCAATGACTTTATCTTCTTTTCTCGGTATGTAGACGCCAGAAAGAGGAATCACAGACAAATAATCGTTACTATCTTTTGGAAGACCTAGGAACTTGGATATGATTTTACCATCTTCTATAAAAGTCCCATAACCAGCTCTCTTCTCTTTTGCATCTCCTAATAATTCACCTGGGATAACTATTTCTCTAACTTCTTCCATTATAAATCAACCTTTTTTATTATATTTGATCTGAAATTACCTTTTGTTAGGTCACCTATCTTTTTAAACATTTCTCCTTGAGCACCGACGGGTATATCCATTATTAATTGTAGAGACCCATCGTTCAACCATCTTTCCTCAAATTTACCGACAGTTCTTTTTAGAACTGAGTAGGCTTTCCCACTGAATTGAGGTGGTATCGTAACCTCTACAATAACCTTTTGGAATTTTATGGGTAT
>JAPLUX010000066.1 GCA_026397455.1 Candidatus Aenigmatarchaeota archaeon
ACTTCCTAAGATATACGCGGTACGTTGATTGATGTGCTAACACATGACCACCGATAGGCATCGTAGGGTCACCGAACAAGATTGCAGGGTTAGCTAACACTTGATTCGTAACAAAAACCGCTACATTCATTGAATCAGCAAGACGTTGCAAATTATGCAATAATTTATTCAATTTCTGTTGTCTTGGTGCTAATTCACCTCTTCCGACATAATCCGACCTGAAATGTGAAGTGAGAGAATCGATGATTAGTAGTTTTATGTTGTTTTCCTTTATCGTATCTGTGGCTTTATCTATCAGGAAAACCTCATGGTCTGAGTCATAAGCCCTAGCGACAAATATGTTCTTCAAAACTTTATCAGGATCTAAACCCATCGACTTTGCCATCTGTATTATTCTATCAGGTCTAAATGTAGCTTCAGTGTCTATATACAGACAATTCCCATCCAATCCTCCTTTTTCTATTGGTAGTTGAACGTTTAAAGAAAGTTGAAACGCAAGTTGAGTTTTTCCTGAACCAAAAGCACCATAAGCTTCTGTTATAGCTTGTGTTTCGATTCCGCCGCCTAATAAATCGTTCAAAGCTTTACTTCCTGTTGTAATCTTATTGATTTTTTGTCTCTGCTCCCAAACTTTATCAGCAGTAGTGAAGCCTATTTCTAACATTTCCCTTGTTTTGTTGATGATTTTTGTTGCAGTAGCTTCACCTATCTCTAGAATGCTGGCGAGTTCACCGGGTGATGCTACAGCGATTGACATAGGGTCAGAAAAACCTAATTCTTTTAATTTCTCAGCGATTTTAACACCAACGCCAGGAATATCTTCCAATTCAATTTTTTTTCCATTCAATTTTATTCACCTATAATAGTCTTGGTTTCATTTATAATAACTGATTAGAAAATATTAATATTATTTCTAGAGTAGAGTTGTGATGAATGTTTTATTTAGAAAGTGTTTTCAATTCATTTATAATTTTTTTACTCTCTTCTTCTATGTTCAATTCTTTCACATCATTAACTATCATCTCTAACGTGTCAAAAATCTTGTTCTTCTGTATTCTTCCTCTAATAATTATTTCGTTGCCTAATGCATTCTGCCTTATCAAGTTCATCGCCTCATCTTGCGATATACTCAAAAGAACAGAAGGTTCTAGACCAGTAATAGCCTTTGCCTGATCCCTGAAGAACACTGTTCTAATACTATCAGTACCATCATCCACAATCCCAGAGATTATCATGTTAGTATCGGGTTCAACTTGTCCATGCTCAGAACACTTGAATCCTTTTTTCGTCTTCTCAACTTTTGTTCTGCATTGGGGGCATGTTTGAAATACAGGGTTTACGTTGAAGATTTGAACAATGTTACCTTTTATCTCAAAATCTCCCTCTTTTATATTCTTTATAGGAATTCTTTCTGCTCTCGTTCTAATGATTTGATGTGGAATAGATTGTCACCTGTACCATCTGTCAGGATTAAGTTGCATACTTTACCTTTATTCTTATCTTTTCTTTCAAATTCTCTCATCTCAGAAATCTGAATAATCCTTGCCTTGAGGTTAACATTTTTTATTCCCTTAACGATGTTGTTTATCTTAAAAACTCTTTTTTCTTGTATCAGCAAGTTTACGCCTAAATCTCTTGCCACGAGATGACCAGCCCCTTCCATAGAAACAAGACCAGATAATTCTTCTTGTTTGTTTTTAATCATCTCGAGTAGTTTTTCTCTAGAATACTTTGTGTTTTTTTCTAGTTCAGATAGAATCTCTTCAAGGGTTAACATATAATCAACAGTATAATTATACGAACGAAAGTAAAAATAATTGTGAAGAACAAAAAGAAAAAAAATTACTCCATCTTTCTCTTTGCCATCCTTACATCTGCATCTACTATCGTCTTTCTACCGGCATGCTTAGCCAATGCTAAAGCTTCAGCAGAAAGGTCATGTGCATAGTCTGCAAGCACGATAGCAAATTCTTTCAATGCAGATTTCGAAACTCTCTTTGCTCCTGCTCTCCTCAGCAAACGTTCTAGTGGAGCTAAAGGTATGTCTTTTTTCGGTTTTTGAGCCATGTATTAGCACCTCTATATATTTTTAAAGAAAAAGGAAGTATTTAAAGATTTATTTCTTGATTTACTAAGAAATTACGATTTATTTTTCAAAGTTAATTTTGTACAATTTTATTTCAGGGTTTGAGTAAACTAGCTCAAAATTTTTCAGACCCTCTCCATTATAGAAAAAAGTCTTAGCGAATATACTATCTTTTATAGAAGGCGCGAAATATATTAGATTTCTAAAGCTTGGGTCAATCCAGATTAACCCATCAATTCTTTCCAATGATGTAGTTATGTTAGATAAGTCGACTGTAAGTGGCACTGATGTTCCTTGTTGGAAGAAAGTAATATGATTTATTACAAACCTATTGTTGTAGATTGGTATAAGTTGATTATTTTTTTGAAGTATTGCTATAGTTAAACCAGCATAATCATAAATATAAACAGTGTTGCCATCTTGATCCTGTTGTGTTTTTGAGAAAGAGAATATCCAAGGACACCATACCCATACTCCTTTGCCTTGGTTAGCAAACTCCCCACAAGATATTTGTCCTGGTTCCGTTTTTGGAGTGGAAGCACAACAAACTCCTGGATTAGCTTGAAAATCTTCATTAGATTTTATCGGCGCTCTGTATCCGCCAAAGTAATTCATCCAAGTGAATTTTCCTATCAAGTCGTTGCTTGAAATAAAATATATATTTGAAGCTGGTTCACATGCTTCTTTTGGTACTATATCATCGTATTTTTGCTTTACTTCTTGACATTGTTCTGGTGTTAATTGAATGTATTTTTTCAAAATGTCTAGTGCTTCTTTCTCATCAGTAGTAGACATTATCCTACCCATGTTTTGAATACGAATATTATGATTGTAAGGAATACATACTTCTGGCGCACAGTGTGCACCATCAGCCATTACATTCTGACCAGTATAACCAGCAATAATGTGACCAGGATCCCACCAAGTTGCTACTAATGCATTTTTTGTCGCATTGTATTTGAGATAATCGAGCATATCATACCAATTTTGACTTAAAATCATACCAGAAGATTCGGAACCTATTTGCATAGCATCTGAAATGAACATCAATATCAAGAGTATTGATAATCCAAAAACAGTTGAGAAGACGATTAAATTTTTACCTTT
>JAPLUX010000174.1 GCA_026397455.1 Candidatus Aenigmatarchaeota archaeon
GGAACAATTTCGCCGTTTGTTCGCAAGATGTAACCGTTGCCATCTTGCACACTTTTTACCATCACTGCGAGAGCCGTCAAAGGAAGACCAATCATAATTACCTCACTTACAAGATAAGTATACCATTTTATACCAACTATGCAAGAAATTTCTAATTGTTTGACATAATAAAAATAGGGAGCTTTAGGCTCCCTTTGTATTACTTTTGTTTCCGCTCTTCTTTTTTCTCTTGGAAACTATCCTCAGAGGATACATACCACCTGTTAGTCTCGTCCCATCTCCAACATCGACCTTCGCCTGCTCCAACGTAGCAAGCACAATAACAACACTGTTTTCCATACTTGTTTTTCATAACTATCTCCACAGTAAGTATACCAGTTTATATCAAATATGCAAATTTATTTTTTTATTTGACAAAGTGGATCTGGGATGGTTTGAAAACCATCCCATGAGGAAGATTGCAAAAAAATATTCCTTGATTTCCATCAAGGGATTGGATTATTCTTCGATAATTTCTACATAGTCTTTTACTTTGAATACAGGATATTCACACCATCCAGATTTATCTTTTCTTCCTGTGTCTTCAAAGTGTCCGGATTTCAGAACATCATCAATGAGACTACCTGCATCATTAGAATTGAAATGAAACTCTCGTGGCTCCAGTTTTGTATCTGGGATATTGGTGGAAATCTTTGAGAGAGGACTGCCTTCTTGATAGAGCTGAATTCCAAGATGACCATTGGCGTAACGACCAAACTTAGCTGTAGCCCAACCGTACTGTGTGTTAATTTCAATCTTATGCATTTACAATCTCCTTTTCATCTACAAATGGGTCAACTGGCTTTGGAGCGTTCAAAAATTCTTCTCTTGCAAAGATGAGGGTTTCGCTACAATCTGTATGCCACTTTTTGATAGTTTCTGCAAGCCATTTACTGTCATCCATTTTTTCATGGATTTTCAAAGCAACATCTACAGAACACTCAAATGTGCTAAGGATGCTCTCACGTTTATGAATATACTGTTCAAGTGTCATTGTATTGCCTTTCACCGGGAAATGTCTATGTAGTGGTCTGAAGGTATTGTATCAAATATATCCTTCACCATGTGCTTAAGTTCGTCTTCATCAAGAGAAAGTTCGTTTTCTTCGTCCATCTCTTCAATGATTCCAGATGCAACAAAATCAAGGAGGGTTTTCTTTACAGTGGATGACTTGACCAAAACAATATCAGTGTCGCCAAATGTCCATTCACCATAATCTGCAATATTTTCAATCAGGTCTTTTGAAATACCAATGCCCATAAGAACATTGCCCAACTCTTCATACTTAGCAATCATCTCTTCATCCTCACAGCATAAGTATACCATCTTATATGATAGATGCAAGAAAATAATTAATTTGATTTATGGCTCAGGGGATGGTTGAACAACCATCCCCTTTGAAGCATTGCAAATAAAAAACCTTCCATTTCTGGAAGGTTTCTGTCATCTTGGGCCAATCATTGTTTTTTCAAACAATCCTGCTATTTTATATGCTTCTGAAATATATGCATATAAAGCTGATGACATTTGCAACACTGATAACATTTCATTTGCAATGTCTTTCAATTCAAGACGAGCAAACATTTCTTTACTTTCGTCAAGATATTTGTAGACTTCGCCTTGCAAGTAAGTGCCAGCAGGATTGAATACAACATCAATCAAACCGTACTCGTGTTCTATTCTCAAAAGAATGTCATCTTTGCCAAGCAAGATTGCTTCCTTGACAAATTCTTCTGAAGAATGAAATACCTTAACACCTTTTCTAAAGGATAACATACTTAAACTGTTCCTTTCCTTGCATTGACCGTGAAAGTCCTACCAATGTCATCCAAACTACAGACAAGAAACTAACACCACAGACACAACC
>JAPLUX010000040.1 GCA_026397455.1 Candidatus Aenigmatarchaeota archaeon
GTAAGCCTTGCTTGGTACTGGTGGCTCTAAACCCATAAACATCAGAACAGCTTGAGCGGTGTTGAGCATCGCATAATAACAATCTTCAGCCAGCATCAATAACTTAACAGTCTTCGCCCTCATCAACTTCTTCGGTGCACCTTCCATGTAACTCTCTATAGCTTCTCGAGTCGCTGGGATTTTTCCCATGTCCAACAATCTTTTGATAGGCATGAAGAAACCGGCATCATACAGAGTCTTACCTTCTTTTATGAAGTTGTAAATGATTGGATGACAAACACGGGCATAATCCCAGAATTCTGTCAGAGTATAGGAAGGTTGGATTGAAATATCCTCAGAAATTTCAGTCGCCATTTTTTCCAAGTTTTCGTCAATCTCATTCTTTTCTTCTGGTGTTATCTCTTTTTCAGTATCGTCAATCACGATGAAAACATCAATATCGGATTTAGCCTTGTATTCGCCTCTAGCGACGGAACCCATCATGATTATGCATTTGACTCTATCACCATACTTTCCCAGGATTTTATCTTTTAACTGGTTTAATTCTTTGTCTATCTGAGCCTTCGTTTTTGGTTTTTTTTCTTCTTTCTTTTCTTCTGGTTTCTTCTCTTCCATTCAAATCACAACAGCAAATCCATATCGACCAATTCTTTCGGTAAAAGCTTTTTCATTCTCTCTATTATATCGTTTGCCAATGTCATGGCTTTATTCAGATGCTGAGCATCTACATCCTTTATTACTTCGTGTTCGATATCTTTCCACAGTTTATTCAATTCTAGGTATTTATCGATGTATTCCTTTTCCAGTTTTTTCTCTTTCACTAATTTTTCCATTTCTTCAGCCATGTGCTTTTGGTCTGGCGTTGTCTTGTAATAGTACATTATAACTGATTGGCAAGCATCCGTTGCCGCATACCTTAAATCAAATATCATGGATTTTATCGTTAAAATGACCTTTTTCATGTGAGCTTCAGCTGATTTTGCTTTTATTCCAATCGTCTCTTCGCTTGGTGGTAATAAACCAGCTTTGAGCATTCTTTGGATCGGTTTTATGAAACCCGTGTCGTGAATTACCAGACTGGATCTTAAGTAGTTGAACAATTCGGGTGAACCTCTTTTCATCCATCCCCAGAATTCTGTTAAACCTGTTGTTTGGATGTGTATATCCTTTAATTGTACAGATATTAGTTGCAGTTGGGCTTGTATTCTCTCTAGATCCTCAGAGCCTTTAGTGGCTGTATCATCCAGAATGACCCAAACATCGGCATCAGAAGTCTTTTTCATATCTCCTGTAGCTGCAGAACCGAATATTAGAACGGACTTTATTAAGTCACCATAGGCCTTTCTTATCTGGTTTGTGAACTCTATTATCTTAGTGTATATCTCTCCTTTTGGTATTTCTTGTGTCGTTAATTCCTGTTTTCTAGGTATTAAAGGCTTTTTCAACTCATCAGATAGTTCATCTTCAAAAGTCATACAATTACCTTGTTTTCACTTATATATAAATTTTACTACTGTTAAAGGGTGAATTAACACCTCAAAATCATCGATTAACTATTCTAATAAATAATTGTGAGAAGATAAACTTTTTGTCAAAAAATTGTATTCTAATTACTTCATCATTTTGTAGACAGAATCGTTTTCCTTGACTTCATTGATGACTTTTAGGCCTATTGAATCCCCTTTCTTTGCATCTTTTATGTTTTTGTGTTCGATTTGCATTGAATCTACTGTCTGTGTAAAATTAGTGCTAGGGCCTTCTATAGATATTTCATCACCGACTGAAAGTTTGTTTGTTAGTTCTATTACTGCAACACTTATCTTGCTATAAAAGTGGGCTATCTTACCAATCAATTTTTTTTCTTCTTTCATGAATATTCTATAGTTAATAAGATTATAAAAATTTGTATTATGTTTCTTTTTAATAATTTTATAGTATTAAAATTTAGATTATAATGGTATGACGTTAAAATGCTTCCTTTTTAAAATGCCTTAAATAGGCTTAAAAAACATGTTTTAAAAGTGATTTATATATTCTACATCCTAATAAGTTTCTAACAATTCAAGTGATATGATGTGTGGCATAGTTGGTTACATAGGTGAAAAGAAAGCCTCCCCGATACTGTTAGAATCGATAAAAAAGTTGGAATACAGGGGATATGATTCTGTAGGAATGAGTACGATTGATGATCGTATAAAAATACTCAAAGGTGCTGGAAGAATAGACGATGTTCACAAAAGAATCAATTTTCACTCTTTAAACGGAAATACTGGTATTTCACACACTCGTTGGGCAACCCATGGTGGTGTAACAGACTCAAATGCCCACCCACAAACAGATTGTAAAGGTAAGATAGCAGTCGTCCACAACGGGATAATAGAGAATTATTTAGAATTAAAGGAAGATCTGATTAAAAAAGGCCATAAATTCAGTTCTGAGACTGATACAGAAGTCATATCCCATATGATTGAAGATTACATTAACAGTGGTAAAAGTTTCAGAGAAGCTGTTTTAGAGACTTCAAGAAGATTGCAAGGACTATTCGCCTTCCTAGCAATAAACGAGAAAGAGAAAGATAAGATAATTGCATCAAAGCATAGATGTCCCTTAGTCATAGGTATAGGTTCAAACGAGAATTTTGCTGCATCAGATGTTGTTTCTTTCCTAAAACATACGAATAAAGTCATATTCTTGGATGACGATGAGATAGCTGAGATAACAAAAGATAGTTGCAAAGTATTCGACATAACAGGAAAACAAAAAAATAAAGAGATAAGCCAAGTAAGATGGAACTCTGAAGAAGCTCAGAAGTTAGGCCATAAACACTTCATGATAAAAGAGATACTAGAACAGAAAGAGACTATCGATAGAGTCGCAAGTCATGACAGAAAGAGTATAGAGAAAATTGCAAAGATGATCAACGATGCATACGGTGTATTTTTCGTGGCATGTGGAACGAGTTACCATGCATGTATTTCTGCTGGTTATATCTTCTCGAAGATAACTAAAAAACACGTTAACATTTTTCTTGCATCAGAATTCCCCAACTTCTCTCATTTCTTGACGAAGAATACTTTGATGATTGCCGTTTCACAGAGTGGAGAGACTGCAGATGTACTAGAAGCTGTGAGAGTAGCAAAAGAAAAGGGAGTGAAAGTGTTAGCCCTAGTCAACGTCATGGGTTCTTCTTTAATGAGAATGAGTGATTATTCTCTTTTGTTGAATGCTGGACCTGAAATATGTGTGTTAGCGACAAAGACTTTCACGTCTCAATTAGCATTGATCTATTTACTGGCTTATACTTGTGCTGGAAGATATGAGGAAGGGAAAAAAGGATTGGAAGATGTTTCCAAAAAAGTCAAAGATGTTTTAAGTGAAGAAAATATTCAAAAAATAAAGAATCTTGCTAATAGTTTGAAAGATGAAGAGAACATTTATCTGATTGGCAGAGGTCTGAGTTACTCAACAACTTTAGAAGGCGCTCTAAAACTAAAAGAAGTTTCTTACATACATGCTGAAGGTTTGGCTGGTGGAGAATTGAAACATGGAACTCTAGCATTGATTGAAAGAGGAACGCCATGCATAGCCATAGTCCCTGAGAATGAATCAAGACATGATATATTAAGTAACATAATGGAGATAAAATCTCGTGGTGGATACATAATCGGTATATCTAACAGGAATGAAGATGTGTTTGATTTTTCGATAATAATTCCAGATGTTGAAATGCATCCAATATTAATGATAATACCGATTCAATTGTTAGGATATTATCTGGCTTTAGAAAGAGGCTGTAACCCGGACTTTCCTCGCAATTTAGCTAAATCGGTGACTGTAAAGTAAAGTATAAAATATGGAGATAATAATTTAATAAAAATTTTGGGGATTAGCATGAGTATATTTAGAGCTTAAAAAAAGAATTTATCAAAGGATTGTTATCCACAAATGCAACTGTAATCGACATTGGTATGATAACATCACCTATAACGATGTTCGCTACTAGACATTTGAAATGCGATGGTGGTGTGATAGTATCAGCTTCTCATAATCCGAAAGAATACAACGGTTTTAAATTTTATTATAAAGACGGTGTTCCTGTTAGCTATGAATCTGGAATCAACAAGATTGAAAAAATATTCAAGGATGAAAAATTTTCTAAAGGAGAGGGGAAGTTAATTAAGAAAGATGTTATTGAAGATTATTCTGATTTTCTGTTAAGTAAAATTAATGTAAAAAAACCTGTAAGATTGAAAATAGTAGTTGATGCAGGGAATGGTACGACAGGAACAATATATCCAAAAATACTAAAGAAACTCGGTATAGATGTTGTTGAATTGTTCTGTGAACCCGATGGTAATTTTCCACATCATGAACCCAACCCATGCAAAGTTGGAGTCTTAGCTGACTTACAGAAAAAAGTTTTAGAGACTAAAGCAGACCTTGGCTTTGCTTTCGATGGCGATGGTGATCGCATGGCAGTCGTCGATGAAAAAGGTAAAGTTATTTATATGGGGTTGGTATTTTCTATACTGATTGATAATGCTCTGAAAAAAGAACCTGGGTCTAAAGTCGTTTACACAATACTCGATTCAAAAGCAATCGATGATGTGATAAGAAAAAAAAATGGTATACCTATAATTTGTAAAGTTGGACATACTTACATAACAGAAAAACTTATCGAAGAAAATGCAGTTATCGCTGGAGAAATTTCTGGTCATTATTATTTCAAAGATACTAATGGTGCAGATGATGCATTATTCGCATGTTTAAAGTTGATAGAGTCTTTAGTAACGTCTGGTAAAAAAATATCTGATTATGAAAAAGAATTTCCAAAGTATTTTTCTGAAGTTTCTGAAGCCTTAAGGTTTCCAGTGAAAGCATCAGAAAAATTCCCGTTCATTGAAAAATTGAAAAAAGATTTTATAAATAAAGGATACAAGATAGATACTATCGATGGAGTGAAAGTGATATTTGAAGATGGTTGGGCATTGTTCAGGCCTTCAAACACAGAACCTATAATATCGATGTCGTACGAAGCTTACAATGAAAATGCTTTCAAAAGAATTAAAAAGTTTGTTGAGGAAATTATAGCAAAAATACCGAGGTGATTTTGTGGTAGATTATCCAGATAAACCGATAGAGTTGACTGATGCAAATTTCGATGAGAACGTGAAAAAATATCCACTAATTGTTGTTGATAATTGGGCACCTTGGTGTCCACCTTGTCGAATACTCGGACCTGTTATCGATGATTTAGCAAAAAAACTAGCTGGAAAACTTGTGTTCGGAAAGTTGAACGTGGATGAAAATAAAGAAGTTGCTTCCAAGTATGAGATAATGAGTGTACCGACTCTATTGATTTTCAAGAATGGAAAATTGATAGATAGAATTATTGGGGCTTTGCCCGAACCTCTTCTTGAGAAGAAGTTGATGTCGTTTCTTTAGTCGATGATTTTCTGAGCAGCAATAAAGGTAATAGAAGGAATAAAACTATAACTCCAAATATCATCAAATATTCTTTGTAAGATAAACTTTCATTATTGTCTTCATTTGGTTGAATTGTTGTAGGAATTTCAGTCGTAAATACAATCGTTGAAGTTTCCATTGGGGTTTGAGTTGTAGCTGTTTCAGTAGTAACTGTTGTTGTACTCGAGTCAGAAGAGTTACTTAAAACAGTCAAGTTAATGGAAACTTTATTACTCTGTATGGTCTTATTTGCAAATTCTGTGAAGCTATCTATCCAAAACCTTACAGTATAACTACGATTTTCTAGGT
>JAPLUX010000031.1 GCA_026397455.1 Candidatus Aenigmatarchaeota archaeon
TCGAAAATCTAGAAGGATGTGAATATGAACCTGAGCAATTCCCAGGTTTAGTTTATCGTATACAAGATCCTAAAGCAGCCATGCTCATATTTTCATCCGGGAAGGTTGTTTGTACAGGTGCAAGAAACATCAAAGATGTTAGGAAAGCTGTAGAAAAAGTCGCAATAATGATAAGGTCACTAAAGATAGATGTTCCAAAAAAATACAAGACACAGATAGAGAACATCGTTGCTTCAGCGCAGCTCCCATCAAGGTTGGATTTGGATAAAATTGCGTTTGAAGTGGAAAATTCTGAGTACGAACCATCTCAATTCCCTGGTTTGGTCTATAGGATGAAAGACCCTAAGGCTGCATTATTACTGTTTGGCTCAGGTAAAGTCATCTGTACTGGCATAAGGAAGATTGAAGATGTAGAATATGCTATGGGGTTTGTGTTCAAAAAATTAAAGAGTATAGACGCATTTAAAAAAACACCGGATGTACTTAAAAAAACACCGGGCAAGTAATCTCAGAATCGGATAGGTTTTTGTTCTGAAAGATAAAGATAAACCTTAAAACCAAATAAATCATATGAAAATGCATGATTTTTGGAGGATAGTGGATAGAGTCATCTATGAATCTGATATTGTCTTGGAAGTCATAGATGCTCGTATGCCAAACCTTACCCGCAATAAAAAGGTAGAGAATAAGGTTCGACGAAAAAGAAAGTTTCTCATATTGGTAATGAATAAATCGGATTTGATAACAAGAAAAATCAAAATGAATTTTTTGCAAAAGTTTAAATCAAAAAAGGAAGTAATTTTTGTCTCATGTAAACAGAGGATAGGAATATCGGCTTTGAAAGAAATGATTCTTGAACTGGCTAAAAAGATACGATACTCTAATGATATAAAAGTTGGTGTTGTTGGTTACCCTAACACAGGTAAATCATCAGTCATAAACACTCTTTCTGGCAGGTCGGCTGCAAAAACTTCACCTATTGCAGGGTTAACGAGAGGGGTTCAATGGATAAGAGGTGAAAACAATGTCATGTTTTTTGACACCCCGGGAGTGATACCTTTGGGTGAAAAAGATGAAACAGAACAGGCACTGATGGCAATTAGAGACCCGAACAAACTTTTAAACCCAGACCTTGCAGCTATGAGAGTAATACAATTGTTCTTGGACAATAACAAGAAAAGTTTGGAAAAATTCTACGATGTGAAGATAGAGACTAATGATACGTTTGAAATCCTATTGGAAATCGGGAAAAGAAAGAACTTTCTTTGGAAAGGAGGTGAAGTAGACGAAGTCAGGACTGCCTTGACAATAGTAAGAGATTGGCAGAGAGGAAATTTAATATTGAACTTTTGATGATTTTAAGTTTATTAATTTTTGTTAATATTTAATCAGTATTAAAGGTGATTAAATTAAAGTATCCATTGTTTTACCTACTTACAATGAAAGAGAAAATGTTAAACCGCTGATTTCACGAATTTTTCAGGTTTTCAAAGAGAATGGAATAGATGGAAATGTTATAGTTGTAGATGATAATTCTCCTGACGGTACATCAAAAGTTATAAAAAAATTACAAGAAAAATATCGAATAACTTTGATTGAAAGACCTAGAAAAATGGGAATTGGTTCTTCATACATTTCTGGATTCAAGAAAGCACTTGAGAACAGTTCTGACATTATTTTTGAGATGGATAGCGATTTGAGTCACGATCCAAAAGAAATACCAAATTTTATTAAAAAAATTAATGATGGTTTTGATGTGGTAATAGGATCTAGAAAAACTAAAGGCGGCAAGACCATTGATTGGAAATGGTATAGAAAGTTGATTTCTTTTGGAGGAAATTTTATTGGAAAACATATAGTTGGAATAAATTGTGTAGATGATCTGACATCTGGATATCGTGCCTACAAAAAAGAAATTTTGAGAAGAATAGATTTTAAAAAAATTGAATCGAGTGGTTATGCTTTTCAATTGGAAATGCTAGTGAAATCAATAAGAATAAGTTCTAGAATAGATGTTATTCCAATAATTTTTCATGATAGATATGTTGGAAAATCTAAATTATCTAAAAAAGACATAATAAACTTCTTTTTTGTAGCATTAAAATTGAGAATTGGTTTGCTTTAATTTAAACTTTTTTTTCACCGTTTCTTCTTGTGTTTGTCATAGAGATAGATTATCGAGCATGATAAAAGATATGAGAGGATTACTGTTGAAACTTTTTCTGCAATCGAGATATCTAGAAACAAAAATAGGTCGAATAAACTCTCAAAAAAGGCATCCGGACCACCTATAAGGTTAACTGCTGTTTTAGACAAACATTCGCTCTCAGAAAAGCAATACAGTAAACCGAAGATTATACCACATAATATGAAAGCTATCAATACTTTTCTCCAGTCTGGCTTCAGGAATTCTTTAATTTTTTTATGAACCACATTTTAATTTTATCTCATTAGAATAAAAGTTTTTCAATTAAATAAGTAAAGTATTGTTCAAAAGGAAGTGTTCAATTGTCTCAAATAAAACCCCCTAAAATCATCATTAAAAAAGGGGCAGTCGACGAAATACCAAATCTTTTGACAGGTTTAGGTAATTTTAACTCTTTACTCATCGTTACAGGAAAGACTACTCATGAACTAATAGGAAGAAAAATAGCAGATGCTTTGACTAAGGAAGGTTATAAGATCAATGTTGCTAATGTTGAGGAATGTGATGAATCAACCGTTGAAAGAATAAAGAAAGAAAGCCAAGGATTGAAACCAGGTTTAATCATAGGTATCGGCGGTGGGAAGAACATAGACGTGGCTAAGGCTGTTTCATACGAGCTTGAAATCCCTTGTTTTAGCGTTCCTACAATCCCTTCACACGACGGTATAGCATCTGATAGGGCTGTTATCTCGAAAGGAAAGAAAAAATACCCTGTTGTCGGAAAGTTACCGATAGCAATAGTCGCTGACATTGAAATCTTATCTAAAGCTCCTTTTAGGTTATTTGCAGCTGGTTGCGGGGATGTTATAGCCAAGCGTACAGCAGTTTTGGACTGGCAACTATCAAGGAATGAAACAGGGGAAAAATACGATGATTTTTCTGCAAAATTGGCGTCTTCTGCTGCTGATACGATAATAAACAACTCAAAACAATA
The DNA here is from genome assembly GCA_026397455.1 of Candidatus Aenigmatarchaeota archaeon. Lineage (GTDB taxonomy): Archaea > Aenigmatarchaeota > Aenigmatarchaeia > CG10238-14 > CG10238-14 > JASEGC01. Next base: position 3,141 of record JAPLUX010000031.1, read on the forward strand.
CGAGAAACATTACAAGTCTTCTGTCGAACTGTTAATTAAAGCGTTGATATCCTGTGGAATTGCTATGGCCACTGCTAAATCTTCCAGGCCTTGTTCTGGTTCTGAGCATATGTTCTGCCATGCGATAAATTTCCTGTATCCTGAAAATAAGGCTTTACACGGGGAAAAGGTTGCTCTTGGGACGTATATCATGGCTTTCTTGCATAATATCGATTATGATGAGATAAAAGAAGCACTATTGTCCTATAAACTGCCAGTCAACCATGAACAAATTCAGGTACAACCTGAGATATTAGTTAAAGCTTTATCGACTGCTCATGAGATAAGAAGTGATAGAAGGCTTACGATTTTAAGAGATGGAATTAAAACAGAAGAAGCTGAGAATATACTTAAGAAATTAGAAGTGATTTAGAATTTTTCTTCCTGATAGCCTTAATCTTTTGACCCAACAACTTTAATCTTTCTTTAATCATGTGAATCATAGGAGTTTTAGCCCATTTTAAGTCAAAATGATCGTCGACTTCAATCCAAGGTTCATTCCCAACGTTGATGTAGGTGACTGGATATTCACTGGCCGATAAATCGTGAATGGCTTCCTGGAAGTAGAAACCCCCATGATGCATTATATACCCGGAGGTGCAGCAGGCAGGCCTTTTAATTTCTATAAGTTTCCACAGGATGAACGGTGAGAAAAGGTCATCAGCATTTATCAGGACGAAATCATCACCTTCTAATTCATGAGCAGCAAGGTCAACGCTGAAGATGTTTTCAGTAGTATTGTACGACTTATTATGGCAATAATTGACGTTTAAACCCCATTTAGAACCGTTCCCAACGTATTTGTGGATTAATTCATCCTTGTAACCAGTAACAATGAGTACATCCTCTATTCCACACTGTTTAATATTCGTCAAAATATGGCCAAGAATGGGTTTGTCTTCTACTTTGATCAATGTTTTCGGTATTCTGTCAGTAATCGGTTTTAAACGTTTTCCCATACCCGCCGCTAAAATTAAGGCTTTCATGGGTATAACTTCCATTGACTTAAGTCTTGATTTATGAAGTAGTAAACTTAAATTTTTATGCATTCTAGAATATAGTCCCTTTTTTACTGAGACGTGATAAAATGATGTACGTATATCTTCTGAAACCATAATCTTAAATAAACTTAAATCCCAAACAGTTTTTGATTGGTGACTCATTGCCGATCAAGAAGAGAGACATAATAAAGTTACTATTGAAAAGTAGAAAAGGTTTGTTTCAAGCCAAGGAATACAACAAGAAAGCCAAGGAATTCTGGAAGAACAAACAGAATAAGTTTACTGAAGAGATAAGACAGGTATTGAATTCTAACACTGACTTACAGTTAGCCAAGCTATCCAAGGATTTTGTTAGACAGACTGATTTTAAAGAGTTAATCTGTAGTGTGGATGAAATCCATGAGTCCAAGAAGGTTTTAAACAATCCTGATAAGAAGTTCGTGATGAACGATTTTGTCAATTATGCAACTAGAACTGGCTTTTTAACGGTTGTTATAGCACCTGCCCTCGCAGCAGCAGACGGCCTAGGCGATATAAGAGAAGAAGTAATGGACGAGTGGCTGTACGGCATCGGCATTTGCCTGCCCGTGTCAGCTGACGTATGCGATTCTGTCATGGATAAAGAGGTCATGAAGCATCCTTTTATTCCTGAAAAAACATGGATAACATGTCATAAGCTGTGTTCTGCCATCATCTTCCAGATAGGAATGGACCATATCAATAACATAAAGACCGGTGATGAGAGCTTAGACAAAAGGATTGTAGATAGGCTGAACAAGGGAGTAGAGGAAGTATGTGAAAAGCAGATGATGGACTTTGAAGTCAAGAATTTAGATTATGTTGACATACCAACTCTTGAAGAGATATATGACGGGAAGATTTGCGAGATTGAAGCGACTGTTTTTGGCACTCTACCTTCTAATAAAACTAATATAGTCAGAATTTTTGAGGAAGGAGCACGCTTTTTCGCTGGGGAACTGCAGGTTGTCGATGATTTTGAGGACCTTTTAGGGGATACTAACCTTCAAAAACTACCAGAAGGACCCAAACCATCCTTCTTCTTGACGTATTGTATCGACCTTTGGAGGTCTGAAAAAAGAGATATGGAATGTATAATGAAAGAAGCAGCGAGAAAAAATTGGGAAAAAGGTCAGGAATATAATCAAGAAGTAATGAACGCCTTCAATAGATTGCCGAAAGACTTTAAGACTAAACCGTTTTTCGAGGTAACTTTATGGTATTATAACAAAGTCTTGAAAGACAGGCTTAACCGGTTCTTGAAAGGGAAGACTTATCCTCAGATTAAAAATCAGTTGATGAGTTTATTAAAAGAAAATTAAAAAAATATGCTCGAAACTTTTGCTCGTCTAAAACAACTTTTTAAGTTTTAACTTTTAAATTAATATCATGATAGATAGAAAAGTTTTACAACAAAAAGTACTAGAAATCTTAGACAAATACCCACGTTCAAATACTCTCACAGAACAAAAACTCAAAACTATGCTTGAAGCCCCCTATGAATCATGAATAGTTTGGTATAGAGATCCTGATCCGACAATAAATGAAACACTAAGAAAATTTTTTCATCAGCAGTAATTGAAAAAAATTGCACTCGCAAAAATTTCTGCGCTACCTTCGTTCGTATTAACTTATCCACTTATTAATTTGATAAAATTAGAATGTATATCTTTCTGGTCCAACTTCACTAAAAATAACAGTTACTTTAGGTTTTTTACTGTCTTTCTTATCGTAAAAATCTTCATTAACGAACACTCTCTGTTCTCTCTCTCTTCTTATCCTTTCCCTATCTCCTTCAACGTATGAACTCTGTAGGAAGTAAGGCATATTCCTCTCATTAGCTCTGACTGCTAAAGCCACAAGAAAAACAATCTGTCTATCGCTCCAGTTAATGCTAGAAGATCCTTGCTGGACGTATACAAGGCTTTCATGTTCAATCTTTTCAGGAAGAGCCATGCTTTCAGGTACACCTTGACCCTTTGTGAACCTTATGATTGAATTTATTTTAGGCATATCCTTGAATGACTTTATATTTGCTAAAGCCCATTCCCTAGAGAAATTGATGAAAATATGGGTAGTAAACTCGTTCTTTGCTGTTAAATCTTCGAGCATCTTCAAGTGTTTTCTCAAATCCTCGCTCTTGCTGTCGGGTATAAAGGAAGAGT
>JAPLUX010000150.1 GCA_026397455.1 Candidatus Aenigmatarchaeota archaeon
CATGTTATTTATGAGTTGGAAAATCATTTTTTAAAATCAATCAAAAAAACCATAGATAAGAAAAAGTTGATGATAGTAAAAAATTTCTTTAGAAAAAGAGCAGATATTCTGAACATAATTATAAAAATAAGGTCTCTGTTACTCAAATCTGATGTTGATTGTTATCTAGATTATGGATTCATTGAACTTAAAAAAATCAAAAATCAAAAGGCTATCGATGGACTAATTTCATCACTCACTCTAAATGAATATCATAATATTTTTTTAAAAACCATGAATGAATTCAATAAAACTGGTGATTGGGTTATCTTTGATAGAGTCATGGATGAATTTTTAATGGAATTCCTAAAAAAAGCTAAATATTCCGATCAATTTGGATTTGGTTTTGTATTCTGGTTTATTCTCGAGAAAGATAGAGAAATTAGAAAATTAAAAGCGATGTTTAAAATTATAAATGATAATTTATCTAAAGATTATTTCGAGGTGTTCGCTTGGTAATTATTGTTGGGGATGAGGATACAGTTCTCGGTTTTAAACTTCTCGGCTTTAATAAGAGTTTTATCCCAAAGAATTATGATGATCTTAAACGAATTATAGATGGTTTGATTGGGGAAAAAGATATTTTGATAATAACCGAAAAATTATTCGAGTCAGCAAAGGAATTCTTGAAAGAGAAAAAATCTATGTATCCAATATTCATTTCCATTCCTGATAAACATGGTTCAACGATGAAACATGAATCGAGGGATATAATAAAAGAAATCATGGGTGTATGAGTTGGAAGGAAAAATAATAAGAGTTGTAGGACCTGTAGTCGTCGCTGAAGGTTTGAAAGGGGCGAGAATATGGGACACAGTATTAATAGGAGAATTAGAATTATTCGGAGAAATAATTGGATTAGAAAAAAATCTTGCAACGATAGAAGTTTATGAAGATACTACAGATTTGAAAGTAGGTGAAAAGGTAGTATCCTTGAAGAAACCTTTAACTGTAGAACTCGGTCCTGGTATGCTATCTTCCATATTTGATGGTCTACAGAGATCACTTATAGAAATAAAGAATAAACATGGTGATTTCGTAGAGAGAGGAGTAAAAATTAACAAGTTACCGAGAGATAAAACATGGGAATTCATGCCAACAGTAAAAAAGAATGATGTTGTTGAACGTGGCCAAGCTATCGGATATGTGATGGAACTTGGGTTTAAACATAAAATACTCTCGAATTTTAATGGTAAGGTTACACGTATTGAAAAAGGAAAATTCAAGGTTGATGATACTGTTGTAGTGATAGACAAAAAAGAACAGAAATTATATCAAGAATGGCCGATAAAGATACCTAGACTAGTTAAAGAAAAAATAGATTTCCATGATCCATTAGTAACAGGACAAAGAATAATCGATACTCTATTTCCTGTGGCAAAGGGTGGTATATGTTGTATACCTGGAGCTTTTGGAACGGGTAAGACTGTTCTGGAACATGCTATAACGATGCATGCTGATGCTGATGTGATAATATTTGTCGGTTGTGGAGAAAGAGGAAATGAGATGTGTGATTTAATCACGACTCTGTTTGAATCAAAGGATCAAAAAACAAAAAAGTTGATGGAAAAAACTATTCTGATAGCGAACACTTCTAACATGCCTGTGATTGCGAGAAAAACTTCTATATTCACTGGTATAACTATCGGTGAATATTTCCGAGATCAGGGCTACAATGTTTTATTGTTAGCTGATTCGATTTCAAGATGGGCCGAGGCCTTGAGAGAAGTTTCTGGAAGGTTGAAAGAGATACCGGGTGAAGAAGGGTATCCAGTTTATTTACAATCAGAAATGGCAAACTTCTATGAAAGGGCTGGAAAAGTCAAGACTCATGACAGCACTGGCTCGTTGACATTGATAACTTCTATCTCACCTCCAGGAGGAGATTTCTCAGAACCAGTTACACAATCGGCTTTAAGAGTGACGAAAGTTTTCTGGGGATTGGATA
>JAPLUX010000129.1 GCA_026397455.1 Candidatus Aenigmatarchaeota archaeon
AGCTACACACAAACTCTTTTGATCGCAGTCTGGTATGCTTGTTTGTTTAATATCTACCGGTATTGGAAAACTCCCATCAACTAATAAAAAGTCGGGCTGGGTTAGTTTCCCACTTGCTGTACTTTTACAGGCCACTATTGAGCGTATCATCGCTATTTGTCTAGCTTTTACACTGCCTAGATAATCAAATTCCGCTGGATTAACCTCTCCTATTCCTATTGCAACGGCAGTTTCCCAAATTAGCTCAGCCTGCCTTTTTCTGATTCTTTTGGGGATACGTTTACAGTCATCAATCTCGAAAATTCTTAGATCATCTTTTTTTAAATCAATTTTAGGAAGAATAACGCAGGCCGCAATAAGCGGACCTGCGATATCACTAACACCCGATTCATCAATTCCACCTATAAGTGCACCTTCCAGGTAGAACATCTTATCAAAAGTGTTATCCATTAGTTGGACAAAACTACATAATCGTACCTCAACATTTCAATCAAAGCCAGCTTAAGATAAAAAGCGCTAAGAAGCATCTCCCCTCCCTCAAGATTAAACGGGTACTGGAAATATTGCCGGGAGTCCTGTCTCATCATCATTCCAGTCTTATCGAAAACAATATAACCGTCTAATTTTCTTACACTCTCTAAGAAGCTTATCATTGGCCCGACCACTTCCCTTGTGAGTTGGCAAAAGGGTTTCATTGTTTTAAGGGGTGGTTCAAGAGTTTCGATATCGGGATAAGTGAAATATGATGGTGATGTTGTACAGATAAGATCTTCTCTTTCTCCTATATAATAGAACCCATTCGGGTAATTAACAGGGCATCTTAGAACGATTTTTCCATTAGTGATCGTAGCTACATTTCTAACAACTCTTACATATTTGAAAATATCTGGACAATCAGTAGATAGCACTGTCCTCCAGTTTTGTTTTAAAAAAGTCGGCGGTTGACTAGCTGGTGGTAATGCTTTGGGGGGTTCAAGGGTGGTAGCGGCTTGCATAATGACCTCATGTTTCAGATTGCTGTACAAATTGTTCATCCATCCAGCGAGATATTTTTTGTAGGCGGTTGATTTTACCTATATTACTTAATTTAGAATTTTGATGGGTTGTAAAATAGGTCATCCCCTGGAGAAGATCCCAGGCTGTATCTACATGAATCTCACTTAATGCGCGTAGCCCATCTTGGGGCATAACTGACTTTTTCTCTATATCCTCCATAAGAAGTTGTTTCATTGTGCGATCCACAATAATTTCACCAAAGCTCCTCCACTTTCCTGCTTCAAATTGAAACATATCAATAACATCAGATGCTTTAGGGAAAGCTAGCTGAGGGGCGCCTATAATATGTTTGAAGGTCATTCCGGCAACAGGCCTAGAACTGACCATCCCGTTCAAACAAGATAGCACCAAAGCTCCTATACGTATAGTTACCGATCTCGAACGATTATAACTGTTCTCTATATATACCTTAAGTCCTACAGTGTCACCTTTTGCGACCTTAAGGGTTTTATCTTCATATAGAAATTCTCCTATAAGAGTAGAACCATTATTGTTTGTATGAAAGTGACTTACTGGGTTTCCAAATGCTGATATGAATTCTTGTGCCTGATCGATAACATTTTTATGTGGAACAAGAAGATACCTGTTACTTACAGCGGACAGGGCTTCTCCTGTGTCATCTCGAACCACGGCTTGAATCTTAGGAACGGGGTTTCCCTCTTTTGTATAAACTGGTTGAAGGGAAACAGGAAAATCATATGATGCACTCATTAGTAAGCCCTTTCTTGTTGTTTATAAGACATTTGAAATTTTGATTTAATTAGTCCAAGCAATCTTAGACTTTCTTTAACCAGAACATACAGAAACCCAAAACCAAGAACCACGACCTGTATAGAAATCTTTACGGCTTTCATAGTTTTACTCCCCATTTGATTTGAATAAGTATGTGCAAAATTGTGGTTACTAAAC
>JAPLUX010000026.1 GCA_026397455.1 Candidatus Aenigmatarchaeota archaeon
ATCTGGAGGATATAAAGAATTCTATCACTCGATCAGACATAAAGAAAATGATATCACACGGTTACATCACAGTCAAGAGAGGTAAGATAAAGAGGCCAGACCTCTATAAGAAAAAGAGGAAAAGAGGATACGGTAGCAAAAAAGGTAAATTAGGGGCAAAAGTCACGAAGAAAGAAAGATGGATGAGTACGATCAGGCCTTTGAGAAGAATGTTGAAAGAGTTGAGGGATAAGGGAACGATAGACACAAAAACTTACAGGAAAACTTATTTATTGATTAAAAGTGGTGTTTTCAGGAGCAGGTCCCACCTTAGAGTCTACTTAAAACAGAAAGGGATAATACATGAATAGAGGACCCACGTATAAAGTACCTTTCAAGAGAAGGTTGGAGAAAAAGACCGATTACAGAAAAAGGTTAAGGTTGCTTTACTCGAAAGAAAAGAGGCTGGTCGTAAGAAAATCTTTAAAACACACGAGAGCGCAAGTAATTGAATTCGACACAAAAGGCGATAAAAGTCTGGTTTCTGCTTCATCTCAAGAATTGAAAAAATTCGGATGGGATGGTCCGAGTGATAATGTCACATCCGCTTATTTGACTGGTCTGTTAATTGGAAAAAGGACTTTAGATAAAAAGATAAATTCTGTCGTTCTTGACATAGGAACTCAAAGGAGTATTAAAGGCTCGAAGATTTATGCTGTTTTAAAAGGGGCTTTAGATGCCGGTCTATCTGTTCCACACTCACCAGACATATTTCCGTCTGAAGAAAGGATCAAAGGAAAACACATCGTTGATTATGCTGAAAAACTTAAAAAAGAGGATGAGAAATCATACAAGAAACAATTTTCTGCTTATAACCCAGAGAAGATAGTAGAAATGTTTGAGAAAGTAAAAGCTAATGTGTTGAAAGGTTGAAATGATGACAAAGAAAAAGGAAGAAAAGAAAGAAGAGATAAAAGAAGTTAAAACTGAAGAGAAAATTCTAGAGAAAAAAGAGGAAATTAAAACTGAAGAGAAAGTAGAAGGAGCAAAACCAGAAGAGAAAATCGAAGAAGAAATAGTAGAAGAAGTACCAATACCTGTGTTAAAAGAAGAAGAGAAACCTGTAAAAGAGATTTTAGAAGAGAAAAAAGAAGAAGAATTGACTAAATGGACACCAAGGACAAACCTTGGAAAGGCTGTTGCAAAAGGAGAAGTTACTGATATTAACAAGATTTTAGATGAAGGAATCAAAATAAAAGAGTATCAAATCGTCGATAAATTAGTCCCAGGCTTGGAAAGTGAGCTTACTCTTATCGGTGGTAGGCCTGGAAAGGGTGGTGGAATAGAAAGAACTGCCATGAGAATCTCAGCAAAGATGCACCGATCAGGAAGAAGGTACACATCCACTGCTTTTGCTATCGTTGGAAACAAGGATGGGTTGGTTGGTATAGGCAAGGGAAGTGGAGTAGAGAGCAGGAGTGCCATCGAAAAAGCTGTAGAAAAGGCAAAGTTGAGTATAATAAAAGTTCCTAGAGGATGTGGATCTTGGGAGTGTGAGTGTGGACAACCTCATTCTATACCTTTTAAGACTGAAGGTAAAGGGGGTTCTGTGAGGATAAGACTTTTACCAGCTCCAAAAGGAATCGGTCTAGCTATGGATAATGAGAGTAAGAAAGTCATGCAACTGGCTGGAATAAAGGATATTTGGGCTAAGAGTTTAGGTGATACTGCAGTCAGGATTAACCTCATCAGAGCTACGTTCGATGCGTTGAAGAACTTACACAGTTACAGGACTTCTAAATAGTTTTTTAGAATCAAATAAGTCGTGATTTTTTAAGTTGATTTAAGCTATCCAAAGCAGTCTTCTCGGACAATAACTCTAATGTCAAAAGACCGTCATACTCTATTTCTTTCAATTTTTTGAAAAAACTCATGTAATCAAATTCCCCATCACCAATGGCATAGTGTTCGTCCTTTTTTCCCCTAAAACCACTCTGTAGATGGATGTTTCTGACTTTATCTCCAAACCTTTCTAGGAATGATACAGGATTAAAGCCACAGATGACAGCATGACCAGTATCTAAAGTGAAGAAAGCACCTTTCTCAATATAAAAATCGAATTCTTCTGGTGTATGGAATTTTTTGACTTCCAACGGCAAGTTCTCTAAGCACAACATCAAGTCATGTTTTTTGCAGAATGAAACCAACTCTAGAATGTTCTGTTCTCTTTCTTCCTCTGTCTTGAAAGGCTGGAACATATAATCTGGATGATAGACGATTACTCTTCCACCGATTTCTTTTACAGCTAAGATACTTTTTTTAGTTTCTTCTACCGGTCTAAATTTAATCGGTAAGTGGAATGAAACTTCTTCGAAAGGTTCAATTTTTTTCTTTATTTCATCGGTTATAGACGGTAGGACTTCTGAGATGTTTTCTAAAAAACCAGAAAGTTCTATGATTTTAAACTAATGTTTTAATGCAAAATTCACTAAACTATCAACGTACTTCATATAAAGTTTCTCCAAGTCTATGGTTTTCTTTTACAAGCCTAAGAAT
>JAPLUX010000140.1 GCA_026397455.1 Candidatus Aenigmatarchaeota archaeon
AATATCTCTCTCTTTTAATTGTTGAATGTTAATAACATACTTACCTAATTGTCTATATAAAGGTTCAGGTTCATATTTAACACCTTCTCCAATTTTTTTGGTTCTAATTCTGCCGTTCTTTGCCTTCAAACCAAAACCAAATTTTTCTGTGGAAATTGAAAAGTCTTCTCTGCTTGTAGCATCACTCACAGCAGAACTAGATGCTTGAGAAGAAGTCATAATATATTGTTTTAAATTACTTATGGTTGGTTTTCGTCTAAGATTAGCATCACACCAATCTTTAAAATCTTGATTACCTCTGTATGCCTTATCTAAACCTCTACTATCAATTTCTTCACTTCTTCCATCACTATAAATAACATAAACACCTGACGTTCTTGCTGGCGTTCCACTAATAATTCTTTTAGCAATAGCAAGAGTAGGAATATTTGGAACAGGTAAAGATATTTGTGCTTCAATTTCAATATCTCTTGTTGTTCCTAATCTTCCACTTTCAGCAAGTTCTCTTTTTAATTCTTCTAGACCATCCAATTGAGTGTCAGTTACACCTGATAGAGCATCCTGAATCTCCTGAAATCCTACCATACTATCAACTCTACCTGAATTAATATCATCAATTACTCTTTGGACTTGGACTTGCGTAGGCATATTAGAAGTTAATTCTTGTATCATCGCCAAAGTTTCAAATTGGAGAATTTCATTATCCTGTGATACTGCTTGGAATTCTTTTTTGGAAGGAATTGTATCTTGTAATCGGTTTAATCTTTCTAATACAGGTTGAACTATGTAATTTGGTAACTCTCTAAAAGCACTTGATAATTTTCTTTCTAACTCTTCAAATTGTTGTTTTGTAGGTAAGATTGTTTGTAGGTCTGTAATATTATCCGTTAAAGTGTTAAATTTGTTAGTAATCATAGATAAATTAGTAGAAACCCCTTTTGATGCCTCAATTTCCTCCTTAAATTTTCTCAAATATTCTATAAAAAAAGTTGGTGATAAAAGACCTTTCGCAAATTTTTTATTAACATCACGCTCAATAGAAGGAAAGGACTGGTTCATAGTAAATATCTCATCAGGACTGAGTTCAGCAAGTATAGAACTCGCCTCTCTATACTGAAAAAGTCTTAATAAATTATCAAGTCCCATACGTTCTTGGAGTGCTAAATCTGCCTGTAATTCAGCAGGAGATTTTAGTTGTTGTTGAGATAATGGTATGGTTTCACCACGCTGGAAACTTGTTCTAGCACCTGATATATTAGCATCATTCGCAATTGCTATACGGAGCAACTCGTCTTGGGTCATAACTGCTTTTGAATAGTCGCTTGGTTTTCTCAAGTTTCTTATCATTAAACTACCTGTTCCACTCATTCTGTTTTATATTTTATCTGGAGAAAATAAAATAAAATAATTGTTGCGAAAAAGTCATAATATATATACTATTTACTCTCTAATTTCATAAATATCGCTAAAGCAGAAAAAAATAATCAAACACCTTCACCTACATCATAAATATCATTAAATCCCTTACGAAATCTATCCTCAGGAGAACTTTCCAAATCCATCATAAGAAAGTTTTGTTTTTCTTTTGTAGCATCTTTATACATATCAGTAAGAGTTTCCTTCGGCATACCCAA
>JAPLUX010000013.1 GCA_026397455.1 Candidatus Aenigmatarchaeota archaeon
AATTCCGCAATTTCCATGTTTTCTAAATTTTTTATCGCTGTATCTAGCGCAGTTTCAATAGGTTTTCCACTTCTTATTTGATAACCCAGTTGAAACAGAGCCTCACCTAATTCACTTTCTAATCTTTTCACCCTTTCCCTTACATTAATATACCGGTTTATCGAAAGAAGAATCAATATTCCTGTTGAAATACATATAACGAGCAACAAGGAAACAGAATTTAAGGCAGGACTCATTACATCAACCATCAATACCTTACATTCGTCTTCTGTCAAATGAAACCCGACGGGTTTACATGTACCATAATCACATTTTTGCCATCCTGAACATTGTGCGAATTGTGTATGAAAAATAAAGAGTGGTATTCCAAATATCACTAAAACAACAATTACGATAGGTATTAAAATATAATGAATAGGGATACCCCCACCCTTTGTGTAAACTTTAAGCGTTAACAATTTTCCAGTTTCGATCGAAGATGCTGTTACAGGCCTAGACTGTAGTATTGACATTATGGTCCAGAATAACACCCCAGGTATTATTATATCATACAATATTATCAGAAAAGTTACATTCACAATATCTGGCAGAAATATCATGATGAGTGGGAACATGACTAGTGATATTACAGGCAACATTAAACCTAAAGTGAAGACTAGCATCACTGGCATTTTCAAATTTCTTGCATACCTATTCATTCTTTCATTAGTCCCTGATAGTACAACACTGACAGCCTCGTCAATCGTTTTTTCTCCCATTTCTGGAGGTTGATGAATGCTTGCTATCAAAAGTTTTAGAGCTTCAACAAACTCCTTCCCTTCTTTGTACCACTTGAATGTTATATTATTCAAACCATCTTCTATTGAAAAGATTTGACTCATCTGAAGTTTCCACATCAACCTCTTCAAATCTTTTCCTATAGGTCCGTTTAGGTTACCTGCTGCTGAGGCAACAGCACTCTCAAGGTTTGGTATTTCACGCAAAGAAATAGCCATGTAAAGAATACACAAAACCATTTCTGAGGAAGCCTTAGCACGAATCGACATCGCTGTTAAAGTTGGGTTATAATATACCCATGCAGCGAAAAACCCAAGGAGAGCAAAACCTGCAAAGGCGGTGGAAGGTGAAGTAATATGAAAAAGAGTAAGAAGAACGATTACAGGTGTTAGTATCAAAAATAGAATAATAGTAAAAGAAATAGGTCCTGATGGTGATATTTTTAAACCAGAAAAATTTATGACTTCCTTCATTTGTTTTTCTTTCGATTCATCAAAATTGATTTTAAGGATACTTTCTGAAAAATTACATGCTTTTTCATATAATGAAAAATATTCTTCTCTTTTAAAAAATTCTCTGACTTCCCCTGAAACATATGGATCAAGTCCTTTCATTTTTACCCACTTTTCAATTGTTTCTTAAACCATTCATCCCATCTGTTGAATATCTCTTTTGAATCCAAAACACCAACATCTTTTTTAACATTATCGCAAAACACGTGGAACATTTCATTACTTGCTGAGACCCATTCAGCTTCCAATATCTCTTTATTCCCAAGCTTATTCGCATAATCAATCATCGCTTGCTTCACTCTTCCTCTCAACTCGATGTTACTCCAGACAGCATCCCAGTTGCCATGCCATTCTTTCACTCTTTTTGCTATCTCGTTGACGATGAAAGATTCCCCGTTTATTAACGTTTCAGTTGGTTTCAACATATCCTCTTTTGCGTTGTATTCCATCAAGTTGACAAAACCATTTTCTTCCATCGGGTCACCCTGCCAATGTTTTCTGATTTCAGTCACTTCTAAAACTCTTCTGAACGTATGCAAACCATCAGCAGTCCTCATTCTCCCACAAATGACGATAATATCAGTTGCTTTGAAACTTGTTGGTGGAACCCCTAAGTCATTGACAACACGATCAAAGACACCGTATGCGGACCCACCGTGTATAGTCCCAGCTACCACATTACTCAGAGCACCGATCCTCATCGCTTCATAGAGCGACTTGGCTTCTGTCGATCTCACTTCACCTACTATCAAACAAGAATCCCCCAAACGTAATGCAGTTCTCAACGCTTCATCTGCTGGCAATTCAGCCTCAATTCTAGTAATGACTGAACGTGACTTCAACCTCTCGATATTGTAGCCCATGTTCCTCAGTTGAACTAACGGAAGTTCGAGTGTGTCTTCAACAGAAATAATCCTAAACCTTTTCATTATCTCCAATAATGTGGCAGAGAGTAAAGAGGTTTTTCCGCTACTCCTTCCACCGCTGAATAATAACGACCTAGAACCATCAACAAAAAATCCCATCAAACCAGCAAATAACGGATCAAAAAATCTCACATCGATGAACAGAGGATAAGTCCATGGTCTCTCTCTATGTCTTCTCAACGCATAACCGATACCTTCTGGTGACAGAGTTCTTGTTATAGCACAGACCCTTGCCCTTCCTCCAGGTGAGAATAATTCTGTATCCAAGACGGGATTAGCTTCGTCTAAAGGCCTACCAGACATAAGTCTAAACCTAGTGGCCCAACCTTCAGCATCTTCTCTTGTTGGGATGAGATTGGTTTCACATTCTTCAAAATCATCGTGTGAAACATAAATCGGCATCGTTCCTATAGGAGAATTTATGTATATATCTTGAATTTTATCATCAGCTAGCAAAATCTCCAACACACCAAAACCAGCTGTATACCTAACGAGAATATCAACCATTTCAGTAAACTCATTATCAGTTAATCGTAATCCCATATCCATAGAAATTCTTCTTATCAGTTCTTTACCCATGTTCGTCAGCATTTCTCTCGCTCTCTCTGGTTGAGTTGTTTCAGCTTCTGTTGGCCTGTGTTCAGCTAAGTATCTACGCGCTGTATCTATGATAGAATACTTTTCATCTGATAACCTGAATTCAGGCGGTGATATATGATAGAATCTTCTAACTTTCTCAGGTACGTCGAATATTTCAACGATTATGTTACCACCAATTTTATACCTCTTTAATGGTATACCTTTCTTTGGAGGCATTGGTGCGAATCTTGTTAACATGAAAACAGGTCTTATCAATGGACTGAATATTTCTCTATAGATTGACCTGTCACCCAACTTATAACCGTATATTTTGTTCTTAACCAATTTTATTAGAGAAGTTTTTTCCAATTCCTCTTTGATCGGTATCAATGCATTTTTTATGTAGAAATCGTAACATTTTTTACACACTGGTTTTTGTCCTTCTGCCTTTTCTGTGTTTGCCCTTATCATCCTGCTTACTTTTATGTATGCCCCTATCGGGTCTTTTCTAAGCATCTCTGTCAAAAGAAATTGCAGTTCAGCTAAACGTTTTGGAAAACATCTTTCACATTTTTCACTCAAACATCAAAATCTTCTACACTTGAACCAAAGACACAATTTGCGCAATTTACTCTTATTATATTGTCTCTAGTTTCAAATTCACATACCAAAAACTATACACCTAAGAGATATTTTCCTCTTCCTACTTAAAATTGATTTCTAGTTAAGCTTTATTACAAATCAAAACAAAATTACTATTGGTATCATGGTCTTCGAAAAAAATGTTTCTAATGATATGCAAACTTTAGGCACTGAGATGGCTAGCAGGATTAATACAGACACGAGAAGAATAAGGGCAATTGAACAAAGACTTGGCGGTATTGAATTAAGAATAGGTGCGTTGGAAGAAAAAATCATAGATGAAATCGATCACTTGAGAAAAAGTTTTGAACAGATTTCTGTTGATATAAAAGCCGTCACTGATAACTTATCCGAAATTCGTTCTGAGATTTTAAAGATAAACAAGAACCTTGACAAGACAGCAAAAAAAGCTGAAGTGAAAGAACTAGAGACTCTTCTAGACATATACAACCCTATAAAATCTAGGTTCACTACAAAAGATGAAGTGGCGAGAATAATCGAAGACAGACTCGCTGAAAAGCGACAAACAACAACGTGATAAATATAAATTGAGGAAAAATAGAATTTTTATTACTAGTGAAAAAAATGATTAAACTCTTTGCCGGTAATAAAGGAGAAGAGAATATACCGAGAACAGGTAAGGGATTTATTCCTACTGATCGGGTGAGAGAATTAAGTAGCAAGGGCTTCTCTGAAGTTGAAATGATAGATGTGCTAAGGAAAGAAGGTTTTGGACCAGATGAGATAGACAGGGCTTTAACACAGGCCTTGAAAATAGGCGTCACTGGTGGACCAGAAGAAACAACTAACTTACCGACACTACAAGAGTTACAACAACCGATGGAGACACAAGAAACGATGATGCCGCAGATGCCCGAAAAACCACTAGAATATTCACAGGCTTATCCTGAATACGGAACAGAGGAATTGGTTGAATCCATAGTTCACGAAAGAATGGTAGAAGTGGATGATAAAATAAAAGAATTTAATATAAAACAAACCGAACTAGAAAGAGAGATATCAAACTTACACCATCAACTTTCAGTCGTATCAAAAGGAAGGTCACAAGCAGACCAAACAATCATCAGTAAATTGGATTCTTTCAAGGAAACAATGTCTGATATAGATAGTAGAATATCCAGTCTTGACAAAGCATTCAGGGATACATTACCATCTTTGATCGAGAGCGTTCGTTCACTATCTGACTTGGTTCAGAGATTAAAGAGAGAAGCCTCATAAGAAAATATTTATTCACATTTTACGAATTATTCTATTGAGTTTATGCTCGATCCATTTCATCTCATCGTAGACAGATTGATTAACCTCGGAGTAATCAGCTTCTTCATCCCTTGGATAATAACCTCAACCGTATTCTGGGCATTGTTGAACAAATCAAAATTATTCGGATCAGCTTTTGTTAATGCTATACTGTCCATTTCGCTCGCCTTTCTTTTTTGGGGTTATCTGGTTTCACCCGTCGCCATTCAGCTCGGTACACACATGTCCATGTTCATCGCGCAAGGGTTTGTCATAATATTCGTTTTTCTTTTTGGTCTGTTAGGAGCGAGCATGTTCTACCCAAAGTTCGATGAATTCTTGACTGGAGCGTTCAAAAAAAGAACGATGATATGGGTATTTCTTGCTTTGGTTTTTGGAGTCCTATTCTTCACGAGTGGAATGTATAAAGTATTGATATGGGAATCTCCAGCACCCGGTGTAAGAGGAGATGTAACGATGCTGATAATCATGTTAGTTGCTTTGATCATCGGTATGTTGATATTAGTCGCAGCTAAATATGGTTTAGGGGGCGAAAAATAATGGCAGACTTATTCACTGCAGTCATTCAAAAATTACAGGATATAGGTGCTTTCAATTTCCTATTCCCGTACATACTCACGGCTGCAATCTTCTATGGTTTGTTGAGAAAGTCACGGGTTTTTGGACCACCGGATGAAAATGTGGCTGTAAACGGTATCGTTTCTATAGTAGTTGCACTCATGGTATTGGCCTATCCTATACTATCTGGCGTTCCTATAGGAGGATTATTCTCACCATTCTTTACACAAGCTCTAGTCGTCACCCTGGTTTTTATGGTTGCACTCATGATCATGGGGATGTTCCTACCACCAGACCTACCAACGGTACTTGCTAACAACCTTTTAAAAGGGAATAAGATGGGAGCGATGCTAATCGTAGGTATTTTCTTTGGTTTTCTGATATTGTTCTTGAGTGGTCTTGGTAATGTTTTGTTAGGGCCTAATGTGATAGCTACTCTACCGTCCGACACACTTACAGTGGTTGCGATAATATTATTAATCATAGTTCCCATATTATTTATTGTATGGGGCGGTGAAAAAACAGCAAAAGCACCTGAACCAGCGAAAAAAGAGGAAAAATAATGGTACTTTTAGAAGAATTGGTAAAAAAAATAGCTGAATTCGGTATTTTTACGTATTATCTACCGTTTCTAATAGTTTTTGTGATTGTTTATGCAGTTTTGACTAAGACAAAGATATTCGGGGAACAGAAGAGAATATCTGGTTTAATCGCTTTGATTGCTGCTCTGTATGTAATGACTATGGGTAAGACATTAGGATTATTCTTGGCATCCTTCTTTGCTGGTGGAGTTACCATAATGGTATTCTTCTTGATGTTCTTGATGATTGTAGGACTCATAGTCGGCGAAAAGGCTTGGCGATCTTTTGAAACACAAAAACCACTTACTGGTATTTTTCTAGTAGGTATAGTCATAGCTGCATTTCTGTTCTACATGTCTGGTGGGTTTGAGTTACTGGGTATTAATTTTCCTAAAGTGTCAGGTAGCTTACCTTCTGGGATAGACCAGAACACGTTGATAATAATAGGAGTGTTGGTGATCACTGGTCTGTTGATATGGTGGATGATTGGCGGAAAGGATGATATGAAAGGATTCGAAATAATGCCTAAATTCTAAAAAAAATTGAAAATAAAAAATAACTTGCTAAGTAAATTCTGCGTTTGTTAGTCAATTGAATTAAATGTCGAACAAAGATCCTTCTTGATTTGTTACAGCTTTAAGACCACTTTCTGCTTCAACATTACCCTCTTTTTCACTTTTTACTGCTTGCATTTTTCTGTAAGGTCCAAGGTCTGCATCCCATTGATACATCTCTACCAATTCTTTTTTAATTTCTTTATATTTTGCTTGAACTATACCTGTAAATTTATCTTTTGCCGTATTAATTATGTTGTCTACCTCTGGCCATACTTTCTGTGGATAGATTTCCAAAACCTTTTTTATTGCCTCTTTAGCTGTTCTTAATCTTTCTTCTATTACTCTTAGTTCCTGAATATCTCTTACCTTCATTGCTTTTCCAGAACGTGGGTCTTTCTCTGATCCAACCATTTGTGAGTAGATCATGTCTACTGCTGCAGATGCTTCATTAGCCGCTGACATATAATCAGCATGTGCATAAGCTGGTGTACCTAAATAAGGCTTATTTGCACTTAACAATGGAATTGCATTTGATCGTTCAGCCATTTTATCACTTACAAGTAATGGTACATACCATATATTTAAATATTTCTATTCTTTAGTAGTAACATTTTTTCTATCTGATAGCAATAAAAAACAACTTTATTTCAGCCAACTATACTTATATCATGTACATTTTTATCCTTTTGGGTATCTTGATCGTTTTGAACTTCATAGACGCCTATCTCACGCTAAGAACTTTCTCAAAAAAAGGCTATAAAATAGAAGAAAACCCCATTCTTAGAGTGTTATTAAGGGATGATTTTAGAAAGTTTCTTTTATTCAAGATTTTTGATATATTTGCTCTCAGCCTTATCATATACTGGATAAACATCAGGAATGATGATTTTGCTCTATATTTAATCACTGCTTGTATTTTATTGTATTCCTACATCGATTATAAAAATTATAAAGAGTTTAATCGCCTCTTTTAGGCACATAGCGACTTCCTTCAGCAATTCCCCCCATTCCACGTGTTTTGTAAATCAATGAAATCAGTAAATCTCTTATCTTTTTGTTTGCAACATCTTCCGGAATCTTTTTTGCATAAGCATCGTGTGCAATCTCAAACATTATTCTGAAATACTCATCCTTATCCTTTTCTTTATACAAAACAGATGCCCCTCTTTGTGTTAATTGTTCAACTTTTCCTAGAGTATTTGGATTAGGTTTAGTTTTATTATAAATATCTTGTACCTCTTTCACTTCCGGGGTTTTATTATACAATGCAGTTCTTACAACTTCAATGAGTTTTTTGTCAGCTCCTTCAGCTTCACTCAATGCTTTTATTTCATCTTTCAGTTCATCAGTAGAACTTTTCACTTGAGCAATCGCAATAACAGCAAGAACAATAGCCGCGATTCCAAGTAGAAGTTCTATCATATGTTATCTAATTAAATATTGTTCTTCCTGCCATTAATATCTTATATATTTCATTAAAACCAATCTATACATATGGCAGACAGACCAAGTACAGCTCGTGTAAACCTACAAATACAGAAAGTAAAAGAAGAAGTCGATAAACTGGTAAAAGCTTACGAAGAACAAGAGACTGATTTAAAAAAGATAGAGAGAGAAAACCCCAAATTCAGGTCTCAAATCAAGAGCATAACAAATACGGTTGGACAATTCAAAAAATATTTTAAAAATTTACATGATATAAACCTCATCCGTGCCGAAAATGTCAACACAAGGATCGATATGTTCTTCTCAAAAGGAGAAAAAAAGGTAGAAGAAGAGAAAAAAGAAATTGAAGTAAAATTAACAAAATTAGAAAAACTCAAAGGACTCTTCAAGAAGATTTAATCATTTCAACAATTTCAAATCCTTGCTGATCTCAAGATATGACCACGCCCACACGATTGATTCAAAACTAAGTACATATTCTCCTTTCTTCAAAAAATGTTCACAATCATTCACGTAAGCATTGATGTTATCCAAGAATTCTTGACCTTTTTTATCGTTTGTTTTAACTGTCTTCAACTCTTTCTTAATCTTAACCAACCATTTCTCTATTTCTTCTTTCGGTATTCTATCGTTCATTCTTTCACTCTAAAATTTTCTAAGTATTCTTTTTCAGTAAAGTGCATTTTTCCAGGCAATATAATAACAAAAGGCGGTTCTCCAAAATTCTTTTCTATCAAATCTTCAACCCTTCCGTATAAAATTAAAGATTTATCACTACCAGCCCTAGCAAATACTACGATTTCTGTATCTTTTGTAAAAATTTTCATTTCTAGCAGTATTTTCATACCTTCATTTGGGGTCATGTATTTATTTTTTTCAGAAATTATATCCAACAACAAGATTGTATGTAAGCCTCTACTTTCATTTTCTTTTATTTCTTTGGATATTGACGTAGGAAATTTATTACCAGTTTTTTCAGAGAAAGGAACGGTAACAGTTGATCCAAACTTGTATGTATGCAGACCTGTTTCACCGATTGCAGAATAAATTGAAGCATTGTGAATTATCTCTGTTTTAACCTCAATTTTCTTAGCATCAGATAGCAATGAAACATGAGTAGTTGCTATTAATGGGTCGCCAAGAACGAATAAAGCTACGTTTTTATTTTTAGCTTCTTTTATGATTTCATTCGATTTTTCTTCTAAATCCTCTCTTTTAAGAACCTCTATTTTTTTACCTATGATTTTCTCAAGTTTTTCTAGATCCCCATGCCATTTTGACGTGTACAATTCTATATAGGTTTTATCTGCATTTTTTGCTCTATTCAGTCCTTTTAGAGTGATATCTTCTTCATTCCACAAACCCAAACCGATAAGGCTTAACATTTTAACACACAAATAAAATTATACATTAAATATTAAAGAGATTGGTATGCTAGAAGATATAGTGAAAAAGGTTTCTTCAATCAGAACACCATATGGAAGAGTTAATGAACTTTTAAAAGGTATTTTAATTCCCCTTCAAGAATTTAAAAAAAATGTAGAAGAATATGAACTAACTAAAAACGAAAATTGTCGTAAAATGGCTGATGAAAATTCAACACAGGTTCTTGCTGATCTTAAGAGAATAGTAGATATATTAAAATATCAGAATGATCAAACAGGTCTAATAAACATTTTCATAAGAATGATGGAAGTTGTTTGGAATCATAGAAAACGTATAAGATTATAATCCTAAGAATAAATTTTTACTTAAAACAATGGTAAATCAAATGAGACCAAAAAGTTACGATATCATCGGTTCTAAAGAAAAAGCAGTAGCTATAGTTGAGATTTCTGATGAACTAAAAGATCAAGAAAAAGAAATCGCAGAAGAAATATTGAAAACACACAAAAATGTGAAATCTGTTCTTAAAAAAACTTCTGAAAGAAAAGGCGTTTTTAGAACAAGAAATTACGAATTTCTATTAGGCGATAAAAACACAGAAGTTATCCACATAGAACATGGTTGTAAATTAAAACTCGATCCACAAAAAGTATACTTTTCTTCAAGAGAAGGAACTGAAAGATTGAGAATATCTGGAATCGTTAAACCAAAAGAAACAATACTGGTAATGTTCGCTGGTATCGGTCCCTATCCAATCATGATCGCAAAAAAACAACCAAAAGTCAAAAAAATAATTTCAATTGAAATCAATCCAATGGCAGTTGAATACATGAAAGAAAACATACGATTAAACAGAATTGGAGATAAAGTAATTCCAGTTCTTGGGAATGTAAAAGAAGGATGTAAAGAATGGTTCGGTAAATGTGACAGAGTTATAATGCCTTTGCCACAGGATGCGTGGAATTTTTTCGACATCGCTTATAAATGCCTAAAAAAGAAAGGTGGTTTCATCCATTTGTACACCATTGAAAAAGAGAATATTGTAGAGGATGAAACGAAAAAAACAATCAACACTCTCAAGAAAAAAATAAACAGAAAAATTAAATTCAATATAAGAAAAGTTCTACCCTATTCTCCAAGAACAAACAAATATTGTATCGATTTAGAAATATCTTAATTTAAGTCCAAGTTGTTAAATAACCGGCTATCCATTTCATCGAATAAAAACCTGCAAAAGCAAGTGCTATGTTCAATATCAATTCGCCTATCAGCACTGCAAGAAAGAATTTTTTGAAATCATACTTAACAACACCAGATAAAATAGCAAACGGTACGTTCGGTATAGGTGTTGCATATATTACTATCAACCAAAGAAAAATACCATATTTTTTTAATTTTTTCTTAATATTATTCAATTTTTTACCGTGTTTATCTTCCAAAATTTCCTTACCACCCAAACCTATAAGATAACTAACAAGATTACCTAAAGTAGAACCAACAGCAGCGATAATACCGACTAGTAAAGGGTTCAGTAATGTACCAAAAGTGAAAACGATGATTTGAAACGGTATCGGTATTATCGAGGATGAACCTATTAAACATACAAAAAACAAACCTGCATAACCATACTTACTTACTATTGAATGTCCAGCTTTTACGAACCATACTAATATCTCTTCCCGGTCCATCTTGAGTCATCCAATATAAAATTAAATTCATGGTTTAAATACAAAAATCGTAAGGACTGTTATGAAAATCAAGAACAACCAGATCCACATCCTCCACAAGAATATCTTACTCCCGTCTAAAGGCGGGATGGGCAAAAGATTAAACAGAGCCAAAAATCCGTTATAATCACTTAGTGTCCTAAAAATATCACCAGGAAACATTCGGAATATAATAGACAATAACACATTAACCCCAACTCCAGCCAAGGATATGATTCCAATTTCTTTCGGTCCCAATTTTGCGACTTTGAAACCCCATCTTCCAAAACTGTAAGGCATTATTTCTACGAACCCTGGTGCAGCAAAAACAATACTCCAACCACCCACTAACTTGAACAACATACTCATTATTCCCAATAAAATACCAGCAGGCCATATCTTGAATGTGGATAGACAACCAAACTTTCTTGCAACAAACTTGTGACCCAATTCATGGACAAAATAAGAGAAGAAAACGATGATTAAAGATACTACAAAAATATTGAAATCTGGGAAAGAAAACACTAAAGCCAAGACTAAGATTGCTATGATAAGGTCTCTCAACTCAGTATTAGTAAAAAATTTCATAATATTACTTTATACAAGGAATATTTTATATTAACTCCTTTCCTTTAGAAAATACTTAATTTAGTGAAATACAAAGTCCTACTTAAATTTTTGTAACTAAAATTAACATGGTAGATTTTTTGATTTTTAAAAATGAAAAGGAAGAAAATTTCAAAATAAGAGAAAAAAACAAATCTAAGAAGAAAAAAACCAAAAATAATAATTTTTTTAATTTTTTAAAAGACGAAAATAACAATGAACGAATTTTTGGTATGATTTCCATTTTTTTTGGTTTTTTAGCTTTATTGGTATTATTGTATGTTTATTTGAAGTATCCTTCAGAAAAAGTCATAGGTGAAGGTTTTGTTAAAGAGGAATTACAATTCCTTTATACACCATATTATTGCATTTATATACACGTTTGAAAACATACAGAATTTTTTCAATTGGTATAGTTTTTTTATTATCAATACAGGGAAAATTCCAATAGATGAATTAATTTATCAATTAAAACCTGAAATGCCAAGTCCTATTAACTATACATTTCTCGGTAAAATTAACAACATTTTTTGGTCTTGTTCACTATACGCTATATATTTTACTCATAGATTATTAAAAAAAGAAAAAAGCAAATAATATTGAGAACTGTTATGAATATGATAAAAATAAAAATTCATATTTGTTCCAAAAATTCTTCAACCTTTAGGTTGTGGAGTATGTTATTAAAAAAAGATAATAATTTAAAAATTTTATTAAGTCAATAATTAATTTTATAAATTATATGATATTGCACTTATCAAATAAAGAATTTGTATTTATTGTTATTTCTATAGTTTCCGTACTAATTATTATATGTACATTGTTATGGGTATACATAAAATACCCATTTGAAAAAATTCCTGGCCAAAGATTTGTTTCGGATGAAATTCCAATCTTAGGTATAGGTTTAAAACCGATAACAATAATTACTTTTTCAGCCTTTATAGGTTTTATATCTGCATTAGAGATTTTACACTCGTATCTATTGAATTTACCTGATACAATAAAAACTCTAATATTTATTTTCTTTTGTTTTTTAGCTTTTGGCTGTTCACATGAACTTATATGGCAGTATTTTTCTACATCTGATGCTTTCATCCTAAGCGGTGGGAATATTCATATAGATATGCTTCATATCTTACCTAATCAACAAACTCCTACAGGACTAAATTATAATTTTACTTTTAGGACTAAACTAGTTTTTTTTTATACAGCATGTAGTTTCTATGGTATTTATTTTTTTAATAAAATGATGAGAACTGATAATACTGATTATAAAATTTCAAAAAATAATTTCTATAAAATGAAAACCAGAAAACATATAAAATCAAATAAGAACCAAATTTTTTATTGTAACTCAAATAAAATATTTTAATGCTTCTTGTATGTTACTAACTT
>JAPLUX010000024.1 GCA_026397455.1 Candidatus Aenigmatarchaeota archaeon
GGAGCAGCTTACCGATGGAGGAAGTACACTTGCAGCACAAGTTGGAGAGTTACAAGGAACACTTGATGGCTTAATCACTGAAATGAATGGAATGTTAGAACTAACAGGTGCAACATTAGACGATTTTAAAATACCAATTGATTTGGTAGATGAACTTCAAATTGATAAGGCAAATTTTAAAACAGCGATTAATCAATACTTCTCAGATACAAACTCGAATTTACCTGAAATAATAGATTTTTTAAAACAAAGAGGTATGATTGATGATCCATCGTTAGTAAGTACTATTGAAGGGAAAATAGATGAGTTTGGAAACGTTATAGAACCAGCAATTAATATCCAACAACAAGAAATAATAGCTAAACTTGAAAGAAATGCTAAATGGTCTCCAAGATTTGCAAAACTTGGGACAGCTATTCAGATTACTTCAATTATAGGGGATGTCTTAATTGGTATAGGTTCAAGTATGGTAGGCTACGGTATATATCTTGATAATGCAGAAGTTATTTTTTGGGGAAATATGGTCTTTACCGCTGGTCTTGCCACTGAATATATTGTTAGTGGTATTTCTATAGGTGCTATGATATTAGTTTATGCTTTGGGTTGGGCAGCTATATCAGCAAGTGCTATTTTCTCAGGTTTTATAACTGGTCAGGTTATAGGATTAATCGTAGCTGTTTTAGCAGTAATAATTGCAAACGCTATCTTTTGTTTCCTTAATCAAGGTTCACCTTATTGTGGATGTTCTATATCTCCATACCCACCTTATAATGGAAAGCCTAAATTGGAACTAGACAGGAATGTTGTTGTGAATGGAGATATTTTGAGGTTTACAACTCATGGTATGCAGTATTGCTATCCATCAGATTTCTTCGGGTTTAAAATTGATGTACCATCAATCCTTCATTATCATGAAGGCATTTTTTTCAGGTCAGTCAATGATTTGCAAAAAAGATGTTATTTTGATGAAGGCTTTTGTTGTGAAGGTTCTATAAAAGTGAACATGGGTCAAGGTTCATACGATGTTGCTGGATATGTTGGTACTCCTAGTTCACAATCAGATCCGTTTGGAGAGACAGACGCTTTAAGATTGACTGTCATCGGTTGTAATCCTGGTAGTAAAACAGCAACAGACGGATTATGTCATGAAGGATGCGGGGCAGATTACGAATGCGGCTGGTCTAGTCCTGGGTTCACAAGAGGGTATCCAGACAATGCTAAGCCAGTTTGGTCTGGAGCTGGAACTATAAGTGCTAATCAGATAAGGAATTGTGATGATTGTTCATACAAAGTTACTTACGATTCTTACATAGATGAAGTATCAGTAAATGGTTATATCGATAGCGATGCCACAGTCAATGAAAATGAAAACATCGAAGTTATAGTAAAAGTTAATAACACTGGCACAACACTACAGACATCATGGTTCGTTGGTTTAGAGTTTTATAATGTTTCAGATTATAATAACCCGTGGGGAACAAGGGATTATATAAAAGGGAGAATAAATGCTTTCTACAATGGAACAGATGGAACTCATGGTTGTGTTCTTGATCCAGATCCTCTTGTTGCTCCTCACGGTTACTGTCCGTATGGAGTTGACTGTCAAATTTTGAGTGAGTCTGGTAAAGTAAACGGTATTTTAGATGTTAATGAACAGATAGTGTTAAAATGTATAGCCCCTGCATCATTCTATGGGCCCACTTCTATATATTCTAAAATAATGTTCTGGGTTCATGAAAGAGAGCTGACACAAGACGCTACAAATGATGGGGACCCTGATGGAGATGGTAATGTCGGCGACTGGTGGGTTGATGCACTAGCAGTATCTTTCAGGCCAAATATAGATGACCCTATAAACGGAGGTCCTGCGAGTGTTAGAGTGAATATAGTAGACTGTAATCTTGATAGAACTGGAACTAATGGAATATGTTATAAAGAATGTGGTGCTTCACCAGAATGCGATGAAAAAGACCCAGGTACAACTTGGTATGAGGATGTTGATGGTGATGGAAATCTGGACACAAAAAACACTTGTGACTCAAATTGTGAATTCAGTTCAATGATGCTATATTGTCAAATTCTCCTAGAAAAGATAGGAACACTCGCTACTTGTGATGATCCAAATTATTTATACGACCCTAAGGTTGATGCCAACAAGGATCTTTCTATTGACGGCTCAGACTTCTTCTTCTTGCTACAAGCATGGAGCAAAACATGTGATGATCCAGACTACAACCCTAGATATGATTTTAACAAGGACGGTGTAG
>JAPLUX010000097.1 GCA_026397455.1 Candidatus Aenigmatarchaeota archaeon
CAAAGATTATATGAAGTTAGAAATAGAACTAGTGCCAGAAACTGTATGGTATAGTAATTTAAGAAAATTAGTATCAAAAAAAGAATGGGATGAAATTAGAAAAAGAGTTTATACAAAAGCAAATCATAAGTGTGAAATATGTGGTGCTTCTGGAAAATTAAACTGCCATGAAATATGGGAGTATGATGACAAAAATAACATACAACACCTTAAAGGATTCCAAGCATTGTGCGATAACTGTCATAACATAAAGCATATTGGTTTCGTGAACGTTCAAATAAGTAAAGGTATGTGGCCTAAAAAAGTATTAGACGATTTAGCAAAACACTTTATGAAAGTTAATAATGTTAGCCTAAATGAATTTAATGATCATATAAAAGAAGCTTTTGATATTTGGCGGGAAAGATCTAAGAAGGAATGGAAAACAGATTTTGGGGAATTTGATAAAAAATTAGGTTAATAGTAAAGGTTGAAACAACAAGAGATAGTAAAAGACGAGATGACGACTAGATTTTAATATATATTAAAAAACTACACAGAAACAGCTGCCACTGCTGTCGGTATAGGTACTTTTACATCTACCCTCTGTTTATTAACTATTATTGGAAACATCAATACTACGTAAAGTATCTCTTTACCCTGATAAATGTTGATCCCAGCTTCTTTTACTCCTGATAAAACATCCTTGTTTAAATCGATCTGGAGCATTTTACTCAGCATTCTTGATGCATCTAAAACTTCAACAGCAACTATTTTATTATCTGAAGAAAAGTCTATCACAAAATTTTCTATGTCTAGACTATCCTTAACCTTCTCTCCAGTATACACGTAAAGGACATCATTCTCATAGTCATAGTCTACCTTAGCCTTCTTAACCATTTTTCAAACACCTTTCTTCTTCTCTTATTTTGTACATATGAGGTTATAACATTTAAAGATTTGTCTTTTATAGAAACAACAACCTTCAAATCGTACTTGTTGGATTTATGGAATAAAAGGCCATATTTGTATCATTTGACATCTTCACCTTGATACTCAACTACTTCTATTTTCATAGGATTTCTTATATTATCAGTAATTTCAGTTTCATTAATCCCACGTAACCTGACTTTAGGGTCATAGAAATGTTTGCTGAAAGTTATCGTTTCTATGGATTTCAATTTTTCTTTCATTTCCTCGACATTCATAAGAAGATATCTAGGTTTTGATTTAAAAATTGATTTGCACGAGAAAAGAAAATATTCGAAAGACTAAAAGCACAAGGAATAGTAAAAGATGAGATGACAACTAAATTTTAGATTTCTTTATAATACTCGAAAAGATGTTTTAATTGTGATTTAAATAATTTAACTAGTCATTAAAGATTTGGATAAAATCAAAATTTTATCATAATAACAGGATATTCATGGATGAAAAATTTATTGACAAATTAAGTATTTTTACTGATGGAGCATCTCGTGGTAATCCTGGTCCTGGTGCTATAGGTTTTGTAATCTATGATCAAAATGGAAATATTCTTAGAGAATACGCAGAATGTATAGGTAATTGCACTAATAACGTGGCTGAATATAAAGCTTTAAACTAATCTAATTCCACCAGTTTCAACTGGTGGATAAACTAATCCTATAACATACAGCTTGCATAGCTGTAAGGAGGGTTTAACATGAGTCGAGATCTGTGTAGCTACAGCTCTAGCCTTGGAAAATCAAGGCACCACATATCTTTCATTCCCAAGTACCGTCATAAGATATTTGGTTATAAAAGAATAAAGATTGTTTGTGAACAATCTTTCTACGAGACTGCTGAAGAATATGGTTTTGCTATCAGAGAACTTGGGTTTGACATAGACCATATTCACATGGTGATCGATACACCGCCCAGTTATTCTTTGTCTCAGATAGTAAAACTCTTCAAAGGAAGGTCGGCAAGAAAATTATTCCAAACGTTCCCATGGCTGAGAAAACAGTTCTTCTGGAGTGGTCATCTTTGGTCACCGTCATACTTCTTCGATTCGATCGGGGATGTACAGTCGGAAATAGTAGAGAGATACGTTAGGAATCAAGGGGAAAAAGGTGATCAGAAAAGGCTTAATGAATACTTTGCTTACTGAATGCCACCGATTTCAATCGGTGGTTGTTTACTCAAAGCATTAGAGTTTGGTTCTACTCATTCAAAAGGTGAAGTTATTTGTTTTATGGATAGCGAACTTGTAGTTAAACAAATGAATGGTTCTTTTAGGTTAAAAAAAATACATCTTAAAGAATTATTTCAAGAAGTTAAATTAAAAGAATCAATGTACAAAAAAGTCACATATCAAAATTTGCCTAGAGAACATCCAAAAATTGTAAGAGTTGATAAAATAGTGAACAAAGCTCTTGACCAATTAAATGAGAAATAGTCTCCAATAAGATAATGATACCATGAAACTACAACAAGCAAAAACCATAGCCGACAACTTCGTGTCAGAAATAAAAGAATTCTGTGAGAGGATAGAGATAGCTGGAAGCATCAGGAGAAATAAAATAGAAGTCAATGACATAGACATAGTCTTGATTCCAAAGCTGAGAGAGCATCTCATCCAGAAGATAAGGAAGGTATCTAATGTTGAAGTACAAGGCAAAAAACTCATGAGAGCAGAATATTCTGGTGTTCAAGTCGATATTTATTTCGCAACAGAAGAAACTTGGGGTATACTCTTATTAGTCAGGACTGGTAGTAAAGAACACAACATCAAGTTATGCCAGCATGCTATAAACAAAGGAATGAAATTGAGTGTTAGTAATGGTTTGATGAGAGGAAATGAAGTGATTGCTAGCATGACAGAAGAAGATATTTTCAAAGGTTTAGGAATGGATTATATTAAGCCAGAAGATAGGGATTGAAGGAAAAGATAGACTTTTGTTCTTGGAAAAAAGAAAAAAAGGATAGTCAAATAATCATGAATTTTTAACAACGACAAGGTTATTCTTCAGTTTCTTCTACAACCTTTTCTCTCTTTCTTTTTGGCATGTGTGTTCACCTCCACAATATTGTCAACTTTGTCGACCTATAATCCCTTTGGCTTAGGAATATAACTCGGTTTTGAAGGTAGAGTTGTGATGAAGATAGGTTTTTGTTCTTGGAAAGAGAAAGAATAATTATGACAAAAAAACAAAAAAATAAGAAACAAAAGAACATGTCGCTGATTCCATTATCTATAATAGTCATCTTAATAATATTCATAATTTTTCTCTTAAAAGTAGGAAATAAACCCATTTGTGGTAACGAAATATGTGATTCAGACGAAACATGTCTATCATGTCCACAAGATTGTGGCTCATGTCCAACTACGACTACCAGAATAACCACAACTATTATTCCAACTACAATTTTATCACAATGTTCCAGCTCTTCGGATTGCATGTGGTGTGGGATAGATTGCATTATCAAAAGAGAAAATATAGTATGTGTAGCCGTAGCACCTCCAAAGGGTTACAATTGTGAATGTGTCAATGGATTTTGTAATAAAGTAGAAATAACAGTCTATGGAACAGAAATTCCTGACAGTTGTACTGACACAGATGATGGTTTGAAATACAATGTTAAAGGTACTATATCAGGATATTATAGGGGTCAAGCTTATACATACACAGACTCTTGTACAGGTGATTTATTGACAGAATATTACTGTCTTACCACTAATTATGGATACCAATACTATAATTGCCTATATGCAGGTAAAAAATGTATTGATGGGGCTTGTGTTTAAAACATTTTTTAGATGACTGAATGAGATGAATTATTGTGTTCAAATCACACTCCTGGCGTAATGTAGAAAAGGATAGGTTTTTGTTATTGAGGGTTCAAATTCCACCTCCCGCATTGGCTATTAATATCTGTAAGTAAAATTCTGTGCAATGGACAATATACCTATTTCTTTTTATGTTTTATGCTTTTAGAATGACTGTATGTTTTCTTCCCAACTTTATGTGTATGAAATTTTTTACCCATTTTTAATTCTCCTATTATTCTCCTATATAACTATTACACAGAAGTAATTAAATAATTATAGAAGAAAAAATGAAAGAATCAGACAGATTTTTATTCTAGGGAAAAAAATAAAAAGAGGAGTGCAATTAAGCATCTCTTGCCTTTAATGTCTTTCTATTATTGGCCTTTGCTCTATCAGCTGCTCTTGTAACCAATGCAGCTACATCAGTATCTAATCTTCTCATGAACTCATCACTGACATTGAATTTTCCTTTTACTAACTCTCTTACTGCGCTCCTCACTATTACATGTTTAGCAGTTTTTTCAGCCAAAAACTCACCTCTTTCTAAAATAGTATAAGTTTTAGGACTATAAAAAACAGAATCAGATAGCTTTTTGTTCTTAGGAAAGGCTTAAAAAATATAACTAGTTTTATTCCCCCTGTCCATAAATTCCATCTTAACCTTTAATTCAGTACTACTATCAGGGGTTTCATCTGATTCTTTATCATAAGTAATTCTTACATCCAGTAATCGTTCATAAGTATCGATTACATCTTGCCTTTTTTTGAATGGCCGAGGATGACTAAGATTTTCATAAGTATTATTAAATATTAAAAGATTAACATTCTTATAAAATTACATGATAGAATTCAACCCTAAAGAAATAGTGGAGAGTATTTTTAAAGGGATGAATGAATACCACCCGGAAGTTATGGAGTTTCTAGGTCAAAAACGTTTCGTTAACTTATCCTACTTGCTAGCAATAGAAATATGTGAAAAAGAAATACCTCCGCCTGCAGAACATTTATCTCTTGCGGCTTTATCATGTTCTCGTCTTGAGGGGCCAGGAGTTGTTGTTGATTATGACGTAACTCAAATGTTGTTAAATGCTGGGATTGAAAGACAGGAAGCATACTTAAGGAGTAAGAAATTAGCTGAAGAAATTTATCAAACATTAATAAGACAGCGATTTATAATAAAATTCCGTCAAGATATTGGTGCTTACCAGATTATTGATCCATCTAAAAAATATCCCCCAGAAGATCCTCCACAAAACGCATCGTACAGGAATGGTCCTGAAGTTTATTTGTTAGAGACTGTTGTTCGTCCGCGTACTCAATCACCTCTTTATCCGCTTACTCAATCACTAAATGTGACACTTTCTAAAAAACTTGATGTAGAACTAGCCATACCTTTTTATTTGAGATAAAACTATAGAAATCAGATAACTTTTTATGCAAAGCTAATAAATTTTTATTTACATTTCTTATCCTATTAATTGAGTGATTGATTATGATTCTCTTTGGTCATATCGGTATAACAATATTTCTGGGAAGTTTCCTTTCACTCTTACTTTTCATAGTTTTAATAGGATCAATAATACCAGATGTGATAGATAAAACACTATTTCTATTAGGTTTAACTAATACAGGACGTTTCATAGGACATACTTTATTCTTAGGAATTCTGGTTTCTTTGATAGTTTATTTAATCTTCAGAAAAAAAATTGTTTCATTATCTTTATTGTTCGGGTATTGGTTTCATCTATTAGAAGATGCTACAAACTTTGTACCTTGGTTTTTTCCTTTTGTAAATTACAACTTCTCTGCTTATACTTTTGGTCCTTTATTCACCCCATTCAACATAGCTTCTGAGATCATTGGTATACTAATGTTAATCTATATTTTTCGTACTAACTCTCAATTTAGAAACATTATCAATAATTTTAAACTTATAATAAACAAGAAAAAGAATACCCGAATGATATAATGAGAGAAAAATTACTCGTCTTGGATGCAGATTATATATTAGAAGGTAATAAAGGCACTGTAAGAATTTTCACTAAAGATGAAAAAGGTAAAACAGTCTTAGTCTTGGATTCAACTTTTGAACCTTATTTCTATACTTTACCCACAAAAGGAAAAATAGAAACTTTGAAGAAGAATATTGAAAAACTCGACACAAAAAAACTAGAGACAAAAATATTGAAAGTTGAAATTGTTGAGAAAGAATCGATGAACAAAACAACAAAATTAATCAAGATAACGATAGACAACCCGAGAAAAATCCCTGATGTTAGGAACGAGATAAAAGGATGGGATGAAGTTGAAGACACTTACGAGTATGACATCCCTTTCTACAAGCGTTACATTTTGGACAAGCAGATAGAACCGATGAACTGGATTGAGGTTGAAGGAGAAACAAAAGAAAAGGGAATATATCAAGTCGATTATATCATCAAAGCAAGTTCTGTCAAAAAAATCCAATTTGAGAAAGATATTGACTTCAAAACATTAGCATTCGACACAGAATGGGTCGAAGAGGATGGAAAAGCAAAACTGATAATGCTCAGCATGGCTTGTAGCGATGGACATAAAAAAGTCCTGACAACACATCATTGGGATAAGAAGCCAGGTTACGTAGAAGTTCTTGCAGACGAGAAAGCGATAATAGAAAAATTCTTAGAAACGATAAAAGAAAAGGATCCAGATTTCTTGGTTGGTTATAATTCCGATGGTTTTGATATTCCAAAATTAAAAGACAAGGCCAGTGAATCGAGAACATCAATGAAACTCGGCAGGGATAATATGCCAGTCTATGTGGTAAGAAGAGGAAGAATCAGCTCAGCCAAAATCAAAGGCAGGATTCACATAGATTTATTCAGTTTTATAGGCCACATCCTTTCTTCTTCCATGAGGAGCGAAGTCTTATCTCTGGATGAAGTCTCCAGGGAATTGTTGGGCACAGGGAAAAAGAAGATGAAATACGAAGAGATGGTTGATATCTGGAGTAAGAAGGAAGACATGGAAAGACTGACAGAATATTCCTTATGGGATTCAGAATTGACGATTAAACTCTCACATTTGATCTTACCTCAAATATTCACTCTCTGCAAATTAACAGGACTGTTACCTTTCGATTCTTCAAGATACACTTACAGTCAACTAGTAGAAGCATTTTTCATGAAGAAAGCAGTTGAGGATAATGTCTTGATACCAAACAGACCGAAGACTGAAGAGATAGAACAAAGAAGGATGGCACCCGTGTACAAAGGAGCAATAGTGATCGAGCCAAAAAAAGGAATACATTCGAATGTTCTAGTCTTTGATTTTCGTTCACTCTACCCAACAATAATAGTCTCGCACAACATAGACCCCGGAACATTTAACACTAAACCATGCAAGAAAAAGACAGAAGTCCCGGAGAACAAATGGTATTTTTGTCAGGATAAAAAAGGATTCATACCCGAACATCTGGAAGAAATAATCAACGCGAGAAAAAAAGTAAAAGAAGAGATGAAGAAATCAAAGAAAGGTTCTGAAAACTGGGAAAGACTTAACAATCAACAATACGCGTTAAAAATTCTAGCGAATGCAACTTATGGTTATCTGGCTTATTTTGGAGCCAAATGGTTCAAGAGAGAATGCGGTGCATCAGCCGCTGCTTTCGGAAGATATTACATCAACAAAGTCTTAGACATGGCAAAGAAAGAAGGTTTTGAAATAATTTATGGCGATACTGATTCTTTGATGGTTAGAATTCCTAGAGAATTGCCTGTTAACAAAATAAGAGAATCGGGTGAAAAATTTACAGACGAAGTCAACAAGAAACTACCAGGAATAATTGAACTAGAGTTTAGAGATTTATATGAAGGCGGAATTTTTGTAGCCAGGCATTCAGATGAAGTCGGAGCAAAAAAAAGATATGCTTTGATCGACTATAATGGTAACTTGGAAATTCGTGGTTTCGAAACTGTCCGTAGAAACTGGTGTGAACTCAGCAAGAAAATCCAAAGAGACGTGTTAACAACAATCCTGAAAGAAAGAGATCCTGTGAAAGCCGTACAACTCGTCAGGGATATTGTCAAAAAAATAAAAGATGGTGATGTCAAGTTAGAAGACTTAGTAATTTTTGAACAAATCACTCGTCCATTATCACAGTATGAGCAGATTGGTCCGCATGTGAAAGCTGCACAGAAATCAAAATCAAAGGGAAGGCCGATCGGAGAAGGTTCAATCATAGGTTTTGTTATCGTGAAAGGTAGTGGTAGCATCTCTGACAGGGCTGAACCGGTAGAAGATGTAAAGCCAAATCAATACGACCCAAATTATTACATAGAACATCAAATCCTACCAGTCAGCATGAGAGTCTTGAAAGCGCTAGGCTACACAGAACAGCAAGTTTTATCCGGTAAAGTACAAGCAAGTCTAGGGGAATGGTTCAAAAAAAGTTAGTTATGACTAACAAAATCTAATATTACTGTCGGGTTTTTGCGGTTTTAAATCGAAAATTTCTTAACTAACCCATACAGAATCAACAACAACCCCATTACTGTGATTGTTGAAACAAAACCTGCGATATAACTTGCTACGTCACTACCTGTTGTAAAATACATCCACAGTATTCCAAAAAGAAACAAACCAAAACCGCACATCATTTTTTTCTTCACGTATGCTTGTTTTTCATCTTTTGTAAATTTATTCCATGGTTTACACATAAGTAAATTCTCGGTTTCTGAGGACTTAAATATTTAACTTTGATAGATATTATGGTTATTACTCGAATGTGATGGTATGGTTGACGAGTTAAGGATAATCTCATCAGATACTAGGTTGAAGATCCTGAAAGAACTTAAGGATAGACCGACGACTGTAAGTTTCTTGAGCAAAACCTTGAAAAAACACGTCACTA
Organism: Candidatus Aenigmatarchaeota archaeon; assembly: GCA_026397455.1. Taxonomy (GTDB): domain Archaea; phylum Aenigmatarchaeota; class Aenigmatarchaeia; order CG10238-14; family CG10238-14; genus JASEGC01. Next base: position 8,664 of record JAPLUX010000097.1, read on the forward strand.
CAGTATCTGAGCATCTTGATAAACTGGAAAATGCTGGTCTAGTCGAACGACAACAAAAACTGTCGGCGGTGCTGAAATTTATACCAGACCGTTCAACATCTATCAATTCTTGTTATTCTTGATACCAGTCTTTATCTGGATATTTGTTCTGGGGATAATCATCGGAAGAAAACTCATTAGAAAGACTATACCTGAATATTAGGGCAAATACCCTATAAAACCCAATCGATTTAAAACATTTTTATTTTTTAATTTAAGGTATGAAGAAAATAATTATTTCAATCTTGATAGGTTTACTTTTAATCTCAAATATCGTTAGAGCTAATCCTATTGCATATCCTTACTGGAACCCATGGAATGGGATGACGATTGTACCGATAATCTTTTTGATATCTTGGGCATTTGATTTCTTGTTCTTAGGAATTATTTTTTCCATGTTGAAACTGACGATAAAAGACTTTGCTAAATTCAGTAAGTATACGTTCATTTCTGCTGTAGGCGGTTTTTTGATAGACGGTTTATTTTTCTTCGTTCCAGTAAAAATAATTAATTTTATAGTAGTATTTGGTTTCTTGTTTATCTGGAATTATTTCCTGGCTAAATTATGGATTGGATTGAATGATAGGGATGCGATAATGGTTGGAATATGGATGGGGTTCATGACTAATCCTGTAATTTGGTTCAATATTTTACCATTCTATAATTTCTACTGATGATTCAAACGAATAGAACTTATTTAAACAATCTTAGATTAAATTTAATTATGAAATCAAAAATTTTCATAATTACTGCACTATTTCTATTATTTTATTTAACATTTTTTCAATCTGTTTTTGCAGATGGTATGATTCATATTTATGATCCTGATATGTATCGTTGGGATTTGTTGAATGAAAACCAACAATTAAGTGTCATTAATTATGAAAATGGTTTCCAGAAAATGATTCTGTCTGTTGATGTTACTGAACTACGGGGTGAAAAGGCAGTTTGGTTATTCCCAGTACCTGCTAAACCAGATAAAACAGTTATTGATGTTATAAAAGGATTCCCAAAATTTTGGGGTTATGACGTAAAAGAAAAGACAGATGATACAATTTCTGGTACTTTTTCTGTAATTAGACTATCTCAAGTTTATACTTTTCCATTTTTGTTCTTATTTTCTTCCATTTCATCGCTCAGCTCATCAGGTGCACGAAATTTGGAAGAAGGTATAACAATTCATGAACATATAGAAAAAATGGGGTTAACAACAGAATTAGTTAGCGTAAAGGAAAGCGACGCACTTTATAATTATTTGACAAATAAGGGATTGGATTTACCTTCTGGTTCGAAATCAATTTTAGATGAATATATAGGTAAAGATTATTCTTTTGTAGTTTCTTGGATTTCAGATGTTGCCAAATTCAAGCAAGAATCTTCTAATCAAGATATATACGGAAGAACGATTAATACTGTCGGTGTATCAATTACTTTCCCAACAAATAAGATTTACTTTCCTTTGAAACCAACAAGCGTTTATGGGAGTTCAGAAATTCCTATATTGATTTATGTAATTGGGCATGTTACACCAAACCTTTATCAAGAAATTAAGCAAGAAAGTCAAATTAACTATTTCGTTCAAGATTATTATACTGTTTCTCCAGAATTTTCATCTTTCTTTAATGGGAAGACACGAATCAATGAATTGGAGTACACAAAAATAAAAATAAATGCACCTTCTAAGTATCTTAGAGAAGATCTATGGATAAAAAATTCTGCACCAATAAATATTACTCTTGCTGATTTTATAAACAGAAATACTCTTATTTGTGGTTTAATATTTTTTGTACTAACTTCGTGTTTAGCAAGTTTATTTTCTGGTTTAGTTGTTTTTAGAAAAGACAAAATTATATCTAATCAAAAATTAGCATTGTTTGGTTTATGGAACTTTTTGACTCTAATAGGATTTGCAATAGCTTCTGTATTTTTACGAACTAAAAAATTGAAACCAGAATTAGAACAGCAGCTTAAATCCGAAGGTATAATTGTTTGGGATGGAAGAAAAATTTTATTTGTGTTTTTATTCACTATTTTCTTTTTAATTATTACCTTTGTTTTTCAAATTGTTTTACAATATATTTTTTAGTACCTATCGACCTGAATCCAAACATTTTTATAGCTAAATTACATTTTCTTTATGTACTGAATTCCTTAGAGTGATTGTATGGAAAAAGAAATCATGGAAAAATATGAAAAAGCAGGCAAGATATGTCAAGAGGCTAAAGAACTTGCTAGGACCCAATTGAAACCAGGTTTGAAACTCTTGGACTTAGCTGAAAGTATAGAGAAGCTGATAAGGGATAAAGGAGGAGAACCTGCATTCCCAGTTAACTTATCGCTAAATGATATAGCTGCCCATTATACACCTGACATAGATGATACTCTCACTTTAAAGGAAGGCGATCTAATCAAAGTTGACATAGGTGCTCAAGTTGATGGTTATATTGGTGACACTGCTTTCTCTGTTAGACTCGGTGAAAAATCTGACACACTCATCAAAGCAGCAGAAGATGCTCTGGAAAGTTTCATAAAAGAAATAAGACCAGGCAAGACTGTTGGTGAAATGTCTAAACTAGTCGAAGAAGTTGTGTTAAGTCATGGAGTTAATCCTGTTAGGAACTTAGCCGGTCATTCTTTAGAACAATACAAGCAACACGGCGGACTATCAATACCAAACGGTCACATACCTTCGAAAGAAGAAATAAAAGAAGGACAAGTTTTGGGGATGGAAGTATTTACAACAACTGGAGAAGGTTTAGTTAAAGAATCCTCACCTACTCTGATCTACATACTCTTACAACCAAAGCCAGTCAGGTTGAACGAGTCCAGAAAGATAATGCAACTCGTCATAGAAAAATTCCAGACTTTACCCTTTGCTAGAAGATGGTTGAAAGGTGTGGGAAGCACAGCCATGCTACAACTGGCATTAAAAGAATTGACTAGCAAAGAAGTCTTACGTGAATATCCTCCTCTGAGAGAGAAATCTAATGGTTTGACTGCTCAGGCTGAAGAGACAATTATAGTTCTGGATAAACCCATAATTACAACTAGGGCTTGAGATGTTGATCGTTGGTTTGGATCTAGCTGGAGTTGAAAGTAGACCTTCAGGTTTTTGTATTCTTGATGGATTTAAAATTGAGACTTGTCTATCCTACACAGACAAAGAAATTATTCAAAAAATTGAAGAGTTGAAACCAAGAATAATCGCTATAGACGCGCCTTTGAGTTTACCCCCAGGCAGAAAGAGTATTGAAGAAAGGAATGATGTTCATTTTAGAGGATGTGATAGAGAACTGTTAAAAAGAGGAATAAAATTCTTCCCTATTACACTCGGTCCGATGAGAAAATTGACAGAAAGGGGCATTAAATTGAAAAAAATCCTAAAAAATAAAGGGTTCAAAGTTATAGAATCTTATCCAGGCGGAGCTCAAGATGTTTTGAAAATTCCCAGAAAACAACGAGGATTGGATGGACTGAAAAAAGGTCTAGAAAAATTAGGGATTAAAGGTTTAACATCAAGAATGACTGATCATGAGTTGGATGCTGTTACTTGTGCTTTTGTTGGAAAACTATTCTTAGAAGGAAAATCAGAAATACTTGGCGTTATTGAAGATGGTATTGTCATGCCTAAATGAAGATTTGCACAAAAACCTAGGGGTTGCACAAAAAGTCTAAATTATTAATTTCTCTGTTGTTTTTGAGTGACTAATGTTTTTAAATAAGATTCCAAAGCTCCCCAGTCTTTCCTAGTCTGTGTATATGAATAGAGTGGCTCAAATGTAACATCTGGAGCCAACAATTTAACATAACCTAGAGGGTTGTGAGATGCACCAAATGATAAAAATCCAACCCCTCTCAATTTTTGACTAACCCTCTTTCCCATATAATAGTCCCTTTGTCTAACAAAAATTTCACTCGCACGACCTACCAATTCTCCGTATATATGATAATAAGGTCGTAATAATCGATGCAACCAATCTATCTTTGTCCAATAATCACTCAAAGAACGTAACTTCTCAAAATATACATGTGATGTATGAGATTTAGCATCTTCAGCTATCTCAAAACGTGCACCTTTCACTAAAAGAAGTGTACAGACTTCAGACTTTTTCGGTGTCATATTACTTATGCAAGAGAACCCACCATAGTTAGCTAATAAAACTATTCTCTCGTCAAATAAACCTTCAAAAAAAGCTGAATCTATCGTTTCGTAATTTTCTAATTTTTTGAGAACAGTATCCCAACAATTATTGTTTATTTCTTCAATTTTTTTTGTTGCTTTCACGAATTTTTCTCTGTCAATAAATTTAAGAATAGATTGAGTAAAAGTTGGTATATTATGAATTCTTGCAACATACAATAATTTCTTGGTCATGGCATTCAATTGGTAATTTCCAGATAAGGATTTAAGTCTATCCAATTTCTTTTATTTCAAATACTTCTTCACTATCCTATACAGCTCGTAAAATTTGAAATAATGAGTAACAATTTATTGGAACAAAAACATATACTGTTTATGCAAAAAACAACAGAAGAAGAAACACTTTTTAAAAGGTATAAAAGATTCATAGAAAACCTGTATGAAGAATCACGTTTATACAGAGACTTGGTCTATCTTAGTAAGTTCATAAGAATGTTTATATACATCGTAACAGGGGCTTCTATATTCATATTCGTCGTCTTAGGAAAACCCATGGCATCGTTTGAAGATTTAATTTATTTGATGACAAAAACCCTTTATGGAAGGATTTTAGCCCTTTTAATAGCATTTTGTTTCATAATATACGGTTTAGAAAGGCCTAGAAAATGAAAAATAGGCTCTTTTAACCCTAAGAATACCGAATTTATGACGAAAACCCACTTTTGAGTTAACTATATATGATTTCGATACATAATTTATCATTACTTCTTTAAGGTTATGGGGAACACCTCCATGTTCAAAATCGGAGTTAATGGGTTTGGAACTATTGGTAGGCGGGTTGCTAACGCCATCCTTAAACAGCGCGATATGAAGCTTGTAGGAATTTCTGACGTAAGCCCTTCTTGGAAATCACGTTATGCGATCATGAATGTACCCTTATATGTCAGCATCAGAGAATACGGTAAAGATGAAGCCAATCAGTTTGAAATAGCTAAAAAAACATTCACTGACTGCAAGATCAAGCCAACCGGTACTATCCTAGATTTAGTAGAAGAAACTGAGTTAATCGTTGATTCTACTCCTAAAGATGTTGGAAAGAAGAACAAAGAACAAGTATACTCGAGGAAAAAAGACTTACATGCCATCTTTGAAGGTGGTGAAAAAGCCTCTATCGCTCCAGTAACGTTCAACGCCAATATAACCTATAAAGATGCAGTAGGTAAACAGTTCATAAGAGTACCGTCTTGTAATACAACTGGAATGTTAAGGTACATGAACAGCGTACAAGAGGTTTCTACCATCAAAAACGTTATAATAAACTTGATAAAAAGGGGGGCAGACCCAGGTGAGCCTGAAACAGGACCAATCAACGATTACGTCCCGACTAACATACCATCCCATCATGCAGATGATGTCATAGCTGCTGATAAAAGGTTGGAAGGAAAGTTGATAACTTATGGTGTAACAGTGCCAGTCACTCTCATGCATATGCATAATATTTTAGCTATCGGTAGTTTCCCATCCAGAGATAAGATTCTTAACGCTTTCTTCAACAACCCAAGAATAGTAGTTTTAGGTGGAGAGAAGGATGTTCCGACAGCAGGCCAGATAATGGACGCTAACGATAGAAGGGACTTGTATCAAATCGTCGTCCTTGAAAAGACCGTTCACATACACAACGATATGCTCTTATTCTCAGCCTATGTTCATCAAGAAGCTGATATTATTCCTGAGAATATCGATGCAATCAGGGCATCTTTGGGTGAAAGCGATCCTTATGATTCTATAATAAAAACTAATGAGAGCCTTGAACTTAAGAAGACTAAAAAGAGGCTTGAAGACCTCTTCCCGGTGCTTTGATGAGAAACTACCTTGAAGAAATAAGAAAAAAAGACCTATTTGTTAGTAAACACATGCATGAACTGTCTGGGAAAAAAGTTCTCATAAGAATAGACACAAATGGTCCAGTGAGGGATGGCCAACCAGATTTGAACTCATTCAGAGTTTTTGCTCATGGAATGAACATTGAAAAGTACGTTCAGCATGGTGCTTTACCGATATTAATAACACATCAAGGAAGAAAAGGTGATGACGAGTTCATAGCTAATCTTTCCTCAGTAGCTAGAAGAATAGACATAATGACCGGTACTAATGTTCAATATGTGGATGAAGTGATGTGCTCTAAAGTAAGCAATGCCATAAAAAACATGAAACATGGAGATGCTATCTTTCTCAGGAACATTAGGGATTGTCCTGAAGAAGAAAGTTTAGAGACTGAACAAGAAATGGTTAATTCCTCACTTACTAAATTTTTCAAGAATAACGTCGATGTATTCATCAATGATGGCCCTTCAGTCTGTCACAGAGCACAGTGGAGTCTTGTCGGGCTTTTCGGTCTAATACCATCCTATTTCGGCCTTCAAATGGAATATGAACTTGAAACCATACAGAATTTGAAAGAAGACCTAGAAGCTGGTAAGAAAATTACTTTTTTTGTAGGCGGGAAAAAATTTGAAAAAATCGAATATTTGAATAAAATCCTAGAATATCCAGGAGCAAAGTTCTGTACAGGGGGTTTAACTGGACAATACATGGCTCATGTTGCCGGATTAAAACTTAACGGAGAGAATAAAAAACTCTTAGAAAAAGATGAATTGAAAATAGCT
>JAPLUX010000137.1 GCA_026397455.1 Candidatus Aenigmatarchaeota archaeon
TGACCCATGGTATAATGTAAACTTGAAGTTGAGTCAACTCACAAAAGAGCATTGCCCTGAGGATATAGTATACTCCGTTATTTGTACGGATAAACAAAATCTAAACAACATTTTTGCAGACAAAATTGTGTCTGATTTCAGGGACTTAGATGGTTTCTTGTTATATATATCCGACTTTAATGAATCTGCTGAGCATGTTCCGTTACTAAGGCAATTAAGGTCATTTGTAGGCAGGTTACATGAAGAATCTTCAAAGCCAATATTGAATCTTTACGGAAGTTTCTTTTCAATTCTATTGAGATATAGTGGATTGGAAGGAGTTTCTTCTGGTCTATGTATTCTCGACCATAGAGATGCAACAGCAGAGTTCAAGGGGGCTAGAGCCGCCCTCAAATTCTATATGCCATCACTACGTGACAAAATTTCTGAAAACGATTTCAAAACATTTTTGTTGCAGTTTAATCCAACAGATGAATGTACCTGTAGCTTTTGCCAAAGATTGGCTGAAGTAAGAAACGGTTTATCTTCCGTAGAGCTTAGAACTCGTATTGACCGCCTTTTTACGGATGGCAGGGGTCAATTAATGAGCGATACGATGGAGCATTTTTTGCATAATAGACTTCAAGAATCGCAATTGACCATTAACAAGTCGTTTTCAGAGATTAAAGCAATAATTGAAATAAATAGAGCTGACTCTAGAAAATATGTCGCTTTGATGAATACAGGTAACTTTATTGACAAAATTCTGACAGTGTTTCAGCAGTAAGTTAAAATTAATATCAAAGATGGCTTCTGGTAGTTCTCAAGTTGCATCCGACGAAATTTTACAGCGAAAGAAACCCGATGAGGACTTTACAGAAACAGAAAAAGAACGAGAGGATGAATTTGCTGGAACAAGCCCTAAAGTCTCAAAGCGCTCAGTCTTAACAGTTCAGCTATTTCTTCTCCTTCGTGAAATCCTTGCTCTACTTCTTTTCTGGTTACTCTATTCCAACGATAGTTGTGATAAGAATAGGCTACTAAACGGTGTATAATCCTATTCCGCAGTTCATACCATTTGCCAAGCTTTTGATCTTCTTTCTCATCAGTTAGTTTATTCTTGTGAAGCTCACATCGTAAATATCCAAACCTGTACTTATTTTGCATGATTTTCTTGTCTATCAGTTCTATGAGAGTTCCACCTTTGCGCAGGTGGTGCTGTTCGTAGAGATTTGCCATTTCCCACTCAATGAAAGCATGAAGCAAAGCAAAAGCTTCAATTATTCTGCCTTCTTGATACGCTTCATTCGCGCCCTCTAGAACATTTCCGTCCATGAGGATTGTCCCATTTGGATATTCCTTAACCTTCAAATCTACTAACCACCGCTACAATAAGCCAAGTTACCGCATAAATAAATGCCTAGATACAACACCTGACAAATTCACAATACCCACTGTGTGCTACCGTTTTTGCAACACCGATTTAGAACACCATCAAAAGAAACAGAACCTTTGAAGCCATGACAAATAAGTTTACAGTATCCTTCTATAGGAATGGATAAAGGTTCAGAGTTTGGAATGGGTATTAAGCCACAATACTGTCCGTGAAATATTGCAAAAGCGAGTTGATATTTCCTAGAATTATGAGAGTTTCTCCATTCTCAACTTGTGAAAATCCTTTTCTACATGGATTCTGAATGTGGATTTGACAAATGGACCTTCTTCTGATATT
>JAPLUX010000138.1 GCA_026397455.1 Candidatus Aenigmatarchaeota archaeon
ATAAGAGATAAGGTTATGTTAAATAATCCAGAATTTTTTAATAAGTAGGAGTTTCAAAAATGCCGGTACCAATCATGCCACAGAACGTAGAAGCGTTAATGGAGAGAGAAAGAGCAGGACAAAAAGTTCCACTTGACTACAACATGATGGATCTCTCTGGTTTATCAGATATGCTACAGAAACAGAGTCGTAGTAACGATATGTTAAAGGTTGGGGATAACGAAGCAAAGCTTTTATTTAATCTTTGGAAAGAAAACGATTGTACTTCGTCTGATAATCTTAACGTTCCAAAGTGCGTGAGCAACACGGACATTATTCGTTTAATAGCATCTGGTTTGATTAGTGGTGGTATTGATAAGGTAAGATTTACCCCAAGGGGCAGGGAAGTTATTACCACGATGGTGTTATCTGAAGAAAACGCTTTGAGTAAAACGTCATCTGATAAAACTTATGAGCAAAGAACGGCAGAGGTCAAACCAAAAAGAAAGAACAGATTTGCTGGTGAAAAATCATGATAACTTTCTTTGTTTATTGTAATGATAAAATGTCAAAAGATATGGTTGAAGGTAAGGTTGACTTCGGTATGGGGATCATTAAGAAGTCTGGTAAGAATATTCGAATAGTCATTCCTACTGGAGAAATTGATACGTTAAATACAGTCATAAGCGTAATAAAATATTACGGGGTTTCATCGCAAGAAGAGACGGACGAAGATTTGGAAGATGCAGAAAGAGATTTGTTGGAGAGCGAGTATTGATTAATAAAGAGACAATTAAGATTTTTGCAGAAGTAGCAGATGATCAAGAATCTCGCTCTCAAGGTTTGATGTTCAGAAGGCATCTTGGTAAAAACTCCGGGATGTTGTTTTCTTTTGATGGTGAAGATTATCGCTCATTTTGGATGAAGAACACTCACATCCCTCTAGATATAGCCTTTATAAGCAAAAGTGGGACGATTGTTGATATAAGACAAATGTATCCATTATCATCTCGCTCTGTAGTATCATCAAAACCAGTTAAATATGCATTAGAAATGAATAAGGATTGGTTTTCTGAAAACGGAATAAATAGCGGTTTCAGTTTTAGGGAAAAAGTTGTTTTAGCGCAATCAGCAGGGGCAAAAAATGTGGTAATTACCCATGATTTTAAGACCGCTGTTGATATTGCTTGCGAAAGACACTGGGATATACTTATAAAATATTCTTTTAAAACTGTTGAATTTAGAAATCAGAAAGCCATTAGAAGAGATGGTGAAAAGCCAAGTTTGAATGATTATCATTTGTTATTTAATGGTTCGGTGAAACTTGGTAGCGGAAAGATATACGAATATAACGATGCTGGAAATGGTGAGTACATTGTGGCATCTTGTTTAGGTTCTTCAGGGGATGCAAGATGCTTTTTTGTTGACGGTATTATAGAATTTAATTATTTTTATAATGGACGGGTTTTTCACGATCCGCGTGAAATAGATCCGGTTGGGAAGAAGTTGCCAAGAAAGAAACTTCCCAAGGAAGATTGGGTTGGTGGTGGTAACGTTCACGAGGATTCGATTCAATTCTAGGAGGTTTGTTATGGAAAAAGTGATTAAAAGCGCTGAGTCTTGTGGAGAGGATTCCGGATCGATGGACATCGAGTTCGTAAATTCTCGTAGAAAAATGATGGATGCAGGAAAAACTGAAGGAGAGGCGGTATTAGAATACTTGAAACAGAACGAAAGTAAACATAAACCCAAGAAGGCGAGTGTTGAGGAAGATATTCGCATGTCTAAGTTCTTGGGAAGACCAATATAAGAAAAGATGTATTATGCCCTTATCCCCATGGTATGCAGATTTTACACTTCCAGGAAGTAATGCGCAAGACTCTACTCCGAACTGGGAAGATTTAACGTCTGATTTTTCCTGGGGCAAAGAGCCCATATTAGATAAAGTATCTTATTATAACAGTTGCTTGGATAGTGATGACGTTACCGCCACCAAAACTGGTTTGAATAAAAGTATTTTTGTCAACGGGGTACAGGAATTTGTTGAATCTGACAGAAAGAAAATTAATTTGTTTCCAGCAATACAAAAGTATTATCAACAGTCATCTCTTTCTTATTCATCCGAATCTTCCGTTTCGTCATCGTTGTCGTCATGGTCTTCTAGTTACTCGTCCGCGTGTAGTACATCTAGTGTTTATAGTTCTAGCTCTCTTAGCTCATCGTTATCTTCTGCCTGCTCAAGTAGTTCTGGAGTTTATGCATGGATGGGTAAAATAACATTGTTACCAGGAGATGATTTTAATACTTCGATAATTTATGATATAGAGGACGCGGTTCTTGTTCATCATGCAGCCTCAACTAGTTGGGAATTACATCACACTGAGCTTTTGAATTTGAGTTATTTTAATGATGAATGTGGTGATCGTGTTTGGGAAAAATACAGGGGTATTTCTTTTTATTTTATAAAAGAATATTTAGGCGAAGAACACACCTATCCTCCAATTTCACTTTTGACCGATATCCATCAAAGTGCCGCTTTGGGTTTTATCTCTAGATATGACTATATAAACGACACCTGGTCACTTTTTTTCACATCTATTACCGACATGGTTTTTGCGTATCCTCAATGGACCTATAAAGGTTGTTGTGAATATGGGTATTGTTATTATTCGAAGGCTGTATGGGTTGGATTTTTAAAAACTCCTTCACAACCAGTGGCTGGGGAGCCAGATCATTATTATTC
>JAPLUX010000028.1 GCA_026397455.1 Candidatus Aenigmatarchaeota archaeon
TTTGTCTTTCTTTCAATTCTTTGTCTATTGCTGATAGAGCACCGATCAAAAATTTCACTGCCTTTTCTTTTCTTAGAGTGACCTTAACCCCTATGGGGTTTCTTTTAGGCATACCAAAAGTTGTTCTTCCTCTAGTTAACGTAATCAAAGATTTTTGACCACTTATCGTATTAATGAGTTTCTCAGCCCTTTTTAGTTTATCGGCATCAGGACCGCAACCTATGTTAAGAGTGACTTTCTCAACTCTTATCTCTCGCATCGGGTTTTCTTCCATTAAATCACTTCTCAGTCAATTTTATCAATGGTTTTTCCTTTCCCACAACGTAAACATAATCCATTATAGCTTCAAATTCTCTATCTTCTTTTTTACAGACTACTTTGTTAGGCTCTCTACTTTTTGTCGTGATTATATCTTTGATGTTGATGATATCACCAATGTTTTGACCGCCTGTTATTATAGCAACAGCACCCTTTTCCATTTTTATGTGTTCAACGATTTTTTGACTCGGTAATTCTATGAGAACAGAATCTCCAGTGCTGTAGTCTTCTTTTTTATCTTTTATGACAATATTCTTTCCGTCGTATAAATTCAATTGAATGTTGCCACCCTTTACCATCGTCTTATTCTTTATTCTACAAATTTTCAAGTTCGATTCTTTCTTAGGAGCTTCTATCAAAATCAAACCATGCTTATCAGGAACAACACGGTACATTTTCCCTTCTTTTGGTATATCGATTAAATCAAACAAACCGACAGGATACCTTAAATCTTTCCTTGGTTTTCCATCGACCAGAACATTCTTAGTCTTAATAATTTTTTTAGCATCTCTTGAAGTATCGGCTAATTTTAGCAAATCCCTAATAATGATCACGAGTGGAATGGATTCGAATTTCTTATGTGGACCCGGTCTTGGACTTACTACCCATTTTGTTCTTTTCTTTGACACCTTCCAAAACTTTGGTGCCGACAGTCTTTTCAGTCTTACCATGTTTTTCCTCCATCTTTAAAACTCTAGTTAGAGCTTCTAATCTTTTTTTATCATCAAGGTTTAAATTGATTATTTTCAGCTTGCTGGGGTGGAATGATACAGGAATTTCTGACCCATCAACTTTCTTTCTCGTGATACCGTCGATGTAAACTTTTGTTTTCTTCATGTCTACTCTTCCAATCTTTCCAGTTTTTTTCTTGAATTTACCCTTCATCACTTGTACTTCATCACCTTTTCTCACAGTAAAAGATCGTTTTTTGTATTTTTCTCTCAATTCTTTCGACAGATGAGCAGAAAGGAATTTATGTCTGACATGTAAAGGAGCATTATAAATATACTTTCTCTGTTTTCTTGGTTGTTTGGATGATTTCCAATGTTTTGAGCAGAATTTCATTTTAATCACACTATTATACTCGCAATCTTACCTATTGCTGAAAACCTCTCAACGACTTCTTTAGCGATAGGACCTTTTATCTGTGTGCCTACAGCTTCACTTTTCTCGTTGACCATTATAGCGGCATTATCATCGAACTTAACCCTCATACCGTCAGGTCTTCTGAATTCTCTTCTCGTCCTGACGATAACAGCAATCACCATTTGCTTTCTCCATTTCACCGTTCCTTCTTTAACAGTACATTTGACTAAATCAGCTATACCTGCAGTTGGTTTTCTCTTTCTCCTACCCTTGTAGAGATAGACTGATATTATTTGTAATTTCTTGGCTCCAGTATTGTCTGCACATTCTATGTATGCACCGACTGGTAAACATCTAGTTCTTCTTGCTTTAATCGGTTTCATTCAGCTCATCTTCTCTATCACAACAAAATTCTTTGTCTTGCTCAACGGCCGACATTCAGCTATCCTGACTTTATCGCCTTTTTTCACGTTCAAACACTCAGGATTATGAGCAGGTATTCTTGTTCTTCTCCGCTCATACCTTTCATATTTTGAGATATAATGTAAATAATTCCTCTCAACAACTACAGTACTCTGCATTCTATTTGAAACTACGATTCCCTCCAGGATTTTTCCTCTTACTGGTAAAGTCCCATGGAATGGACAATCTGGCTCTTTACATTCCTTTTCTGGAGGTTTGACTAAATAACCAATATCCCTGAATTTTTGTTCTTTTTTCTTCATCTTACCATCTCGGTAACTTCTTCTTTATCCTATCTTCAGGCCTACCTATTAATACTTTTCCATCGACCTGAACTTTCGTTCCATTTGGTAATGTAAATATAAATATTGTGATGTCTTTAGGTATAATCTTTTCTCCTTTACTTGTTTCTATTTGTAAAGTTGAATAAGTTTCCCATATTACCTTGCCTTTTAATCCTATTTGTGATGGGTTGCTACTTTCTTTTATTTCTACATCTAATCCTATCAATTCATGTCTAACCAAGTTTTGTGGTGTTATCGGCATATACAAGAATTGTATTTAGGATTTAAATTTAAAGAAAAGTGGATTTAGAAAATTCCTTAATTATTCTACTATTTAGAATAAAGATTTTCTTTCTCTTTGTGTGTTCCCAAGTTGAAAAATTTTTCTTTAACTTATCTCTATCTGGTCTTCCATGTATCCCATTTCTTTCAACAGTTGTTTTGTCCGTTCCTTATGGTTTCCTTGGAGCTCAATCTTTCCATTCTTGAAAGTTCCCCCACATGCCAATTTCGTCTTCAATTGTTTAGAAACAGACCTCCCAGATTTTTCATCTATTCCATCGACGATTGTAATAGGCTTATCGAACTTTCTCATCACAGTATGTATCTTGATAACTTTTGCTTCTCTATCGATTACTTTACACACACAAATAGACTTGGGTAATCCACATTTTGAACAGT
>JAPLUX010000095.1 GCA_026397455.1 Candidatus Aenigmatarchaeota archaeon
GGTAAGAATCCAAACGCCACTCTAGAATCAGTCTTCGGTAATTTCGAAAAAGAAAATGGAGTAAAAGTGAACATCGTATATTTTGATGATGCTAGATCTGCTTTACTAAAAATTATAGAAGAAAAAAATAAACCAAGAGCAGATGTTATCATCGGTATCGACAATATCCTGATATTCGAAGCAAAGAAAGCAGACATTCTAGAGAAATATAAACCAAGTAATCTAGACGAGATTCAACCATGGTTAATAACTACGTTAGACTCAGAAAATTTTGCCACACCTTACGATTATTCTGTCATCGCTTTTGTCTACGATACTAAATACATTTCTAACAAAACCCATCCAAAGATAGAGAAATTAACGTTTAAAGATTTATTAAAAACAGAATATTCCAAACAACTGATAATAGAAGATCCAACATTGTCCAGCACTGGCATATCTTTCTTATTGTCTGAAATAACGGTTTATGAAAAGATACTGAAAGAGGATTGGATCAACTGGTGGAAGACGATAAAAAAGAATGTGAGAGTAGCTCCAAGTTGGGGGCAGGCAATAAACGATTTCTGGACACCAGAATTGAACAGACATCTGTTAGTCAGTTATGGGACTGATTCTGCTTACAACGTTTACTTTAATTATTCAAAGGATATGAGAACAGCTTTGACGCATGAGGATGGAAAAAATTTAGGTTGGTTACAAGTTGAAGGCATAGGACTTGTAAAGAACGCTCCACATGATGAAATGGCTAGAAAGTTCATAGACTATTTCTTAAGCACTAAAGTTCAAGATCAGATTCCAACAAACAACTGGATGTATCCTGCGAACAAGAACGCAAAATTGGATGAATCTTACTCTTATGCTATAGACCCAACCAAAGTAGATATACTGAATAATTATATGACACCACAAGAAATAGAGACTAATTATGAAAATTGGCTGACTACTTGGAAGAACATCATGGCTTAGTTTTTATTACTAACAAACTTCCTTTTTTGAAATTTATGGTTGCTGTATTTTTTGTTAAGACATTACTTATACCAAGAGTATCAAAGATCTTTATTTTTCCGTTATTAAGTTCATACTTCAACCCCTTTGTTTTAATTTTGTTAACTTCTTGGGTCAACGATATAAATGAGACTATATCTCCTATTTTACCACGGATTTTTCCTGAATTTTTTATCAAGAATATTTCGTTGTACTCATCTATGATTTTACTTTCGATTCCTCTTTCAGTCAGCATCTGTAAAAGAAATACATTGGCAAGTACATGGTCTAACCTATCACCGAAAACACACAGAATAAGAACTTCCTTAAAACCCAATTTCATAACTAATTCTACAGCAATCTGCATGTCAGTCTTATCTTTCTCTCGATTATATCTTATGATTTCAACGCCTTTCTTCAGAAAATATTCTTGTGTTGGTTTATCCAAAGAATCCAAATCACCGATTATCATTCTAGGAACAATGTTCAACTTTTTAGCATGTTTTGAACCACCATCGACACAGATGATGTAATCGGTTTTTTTAATCAATTTCCTATAGAACCTCTTGTTCTTCATTTTTCCGTTAGAAATTATAACTGCCCTTTTTTTCATGTCATTCACTTTTGATTTCAAAGAGTTAATATTTTTCTTAATAAACTATTTATATGAAACTTCAATCAATCCCGATCCTTTTGTTCGGTTTAATTTCAATAATATTCCTAACAATATTCTTCTATTACCCATTTTTTTCAATATTAAAAGATGCTTTTTCTGCAGGAGAAAACATCATAAAAGGTATAACAGACTCAACGAATTTAGACGTATGGAAGTTTACGTTCTTAGAAGCAACTTTATCGACAATACTTACTTTGGTTATCGGTTTGCCTGCTGGTTACATATTCGGAAAGTATAATTTCCCTTTGAAAAGATTTTTCTTATCATTCTTAACAGTTCCTTTTGTTTTACCCGGAGTTTTTGTAGCATTAGGTGTCATAACTGTCTTAGGTCCTAATGGATTGATTTCAACGGTTTTGAATTTGACAATATCGGAATCTGTAGCATTCGGATGGATTGGTATTCTGTATGCTCATGTGTTTTATAACATTCCATTGATGATTCATTGGGTTTCATTTTCCATCAGACAATCTGATCCAGACATAGAAGAAGTAGCAAGATCTCTCGGAAGCAAGGGTTGGCACAAGTTCAGAAGGATAACTCTTCCTACGATTCTTCCTGGAATAATAGTAGCATCTCTTCTAACATTCATATTCTGCTTTCTGAGTTATTCTGTAGTTGCTATACTAGGTGGAATCAGTTTAAGGACGATGGAAGTCAATATCGCGTCTACTTACAAGACGTTCCCAATGACAGGAAAATCGATGGCTGCTTCTCTGGCTCTTTTACAATTTCTGATAATGATAGTTTTCGTTTATCTTTACATGAGAAGTTTAAAGTCGATGACAGAGAAAAGAAAGGTCGGTCGATCGGAAACATTAAAAAAGTTACCAGAACTCTCAAAGAGTTCGATTAAAAATTTAATGATAATTTATTTAACATTCCTATTTTTGTTTGACGCATTCATTTTCATTGGTATCTTTAACAAATCACTGAGAGATTCATACACAAACGTTTTCACGTTTAACAATTTCATATCAGTTTTTTCTTTCATTCCTAACAGGTTCTTGGGGGTTGAACCTTATAGAGCCATTTTCAATTCGTTGTTCTTTGCATTATCATCAGTCTATATAACTAGCGTTCTTGCTGTTGGAGCGTTGTTGTTGAGAGAGAAACTCAGTAAAAGAATGTTAATAATTCTTGATACTTTCATCTTCTTGCCAGTTGCCGCTTCTTCTATAACTTTAGCATTGGGTATGGTTAGAGGTTTTAACACGTTGAATATTTTTTACACGGATGTATGGTTTTTCATAATCGTAGCACATTCGATAATCGGGTTTCCGTTCATAATGAGAGCATTTTCTAACGCAAGAGATAGGGTCGACCCAGATTTAGTCGATACTTCTAGGAGTCTAGGGTCGAATAGACTAGAGACATTACTCAGAGTTGAAATCCCGTTGATGCTACCGACGATTATAGTAGGTATGGTTTTTACTTTCTCATTAAGTATCGGTGAATTTACTGCGACTAACTTTCTTTGGGAACCTCAAGCTACTACCATGCCAGTCGCTATTTACAGGTTCATATCGATGAGACAATGGGGACCAGCATCAGCGATGAGCGTTATACTGGCTTTAGTTTGTTTTGTTTCATTCTTGATTATTTATCGATTATCAGAAGAAGGAACAGGAATATTTTAAAAGAATAAAATATCATCTAAAAATAGTTTAAGATACAATATACTCTTGAATCTTATGAAAATTTCCATTCTTTCTGATTTCCATTTTGGTTACGGTTGGAATACAAAACTAGAAGAAGATAGCTACCAGAATGCACAAGAAGCTATATCTAAGTGTTTAGATTCAGATTTGATATTAATAGCAGGTGACATATTCGATTCAATAACTCCTAGAACAGAGACTTTAGCCAAAGCTTTGAAAGTACTATCCAAACCTTTATTGACTGAAAATAAAGGTGCCAAACTAATAAAAACTATAAACAAAAACTTGCCAGAAATTTCTAGTAGAACTCTATCCGGTATACCAGTTTTAGCTTTACACGGAACTCACGAGAGAAGGACTAAAGAACAAACTAATACGATAGAAGCTCTAGAACAAACAGGTTTTCTGATTCATTTACATTGTAACGGTTTAACATTTGAGAAAGATGGACAAAAAGTTGCAATCCAAGGAATGTCTGGTGTTCCGGAAAGATACGCAAAAGATGTTCTGAATAAATGGGATCCAAAACCAGAAGAAGATTGTTATAACATCATGATGCTACATCAAAGTATAGAGCCATACGTTTATTCTCCTTTAGACCCACCATCTCTCAACCTTTCAAACTTGCCTAAAGGATTTGATTTAATCATTGATGGTCATGTTCATGAAAAGGATTTAACGAAAATAGATGGTACGACACTTCTGTTACCTGGAAGCACGATAATCACCCAGTTGAAAAAGGAAGAAGCTGATGTTCAAAAAGGGTTCTATCAGGTTGAAATAGAGAAAGAAGTAAAAATTAATTTTGTACCCTTAGAAAACAACAGAAAATTCTTTTACGATGAGATTGAAATTAAACCAAATGTGACCATCAGAGAACAGATAGAAGAAAATATAAGCAAGACACTCGATCAGGGTTTTAAGAAAATTCCTATAATTAAAATGAAATTGATTGGAAAAGAAACCAGTGTCATCGATAAAGAACTCAGAGAAATAGAGAAAAAATATTCTGATAAGGCAATCATCTACTTCTCCAAAGAATTGGAATCTCCAGAGATGACAAGAAAAATTGAACTATTAAAAAACTTGAGAGAAAGAAAATTATCTATCGAAGAAATGGGGTTGCAGATATTGAAAGACAATCTAAAAGATATGAAATTTAGTTCAACTTTTGATAGTGACAGTGCATTCAGATTACTGAGTGAAGGAGAGACAGAAAAAGCATTCGATATCTTGATTGGTAAACAAACTACCCTAACACAATTAATGAAGAGTGAGGGTTATGATAACAAAGATTAAACTGAAAAATTTTCGTTCGCATCAAGACTCGGAGTTCGATTTCTCTAGTGGGATCAATGCCTTAGTGGGAATAGTTGGTAGCGGTAAATCCACAGTAATGAACGCATTATCCTTTGGTCTATTCGGAACTTTTCCAGACCTTCAAGCGAAAAAACTTAAACTTGACGATTTTATAATGAACAAACCTTCTTTACAAGATACAGCAGAAGTTGAAGTCGATTTTACTGTTGACGAAAAGACTTATTCTGTCATGAGAACTGTTGAACGTGGTAAAGGCACGACTTATTCCGAGATAAGAGAAGGTGATAAACTTCTAGATGCACCGAACACACAGAGAGTCACTGAATTAGTCGAGAAAATATTGAAAGTGAATTATGAATTGTTCTCCAAAGCAATCTATTCCGAACAGAACGCATTAGATTATTTCTTGACTTTGCCACGTGGAGAAAGGATGAAGAGAATAGACAACCTCTTGATGATAGACAAGTTTGAGAAAGCAAGATCCTCAGCAGTTTCACTCATGAATAAATTTGTCGAAAGAAAATTAGGTCAACAAACTGTGATCGAACAGACGGATATAGGGAAACTGAAAAAATTCGTTAATGAATTAGCTCAAGATTTAGATAAGATGAGAAAAGACAAATTAGAGATTTCAGCAGAAGTAGAGATGATGAACAAACAAAAGAGTGAAATGGAATTTGATTTGCATAAACTAGAGCAACTGAACAAAGATTTGAATTATTTTAAAGAACAAGGGAAATCTGTCGAATCAGCGATAGAAGAAAATAAGGAATTCATAAATGAGATTGAGAACCTGTTGAAAGGTAGAACACGTCAGGATATAGAGAATAACATAAAAGAATTTTCTAAGAAGATTGGAGAACTTAATAATGTCTTGACTGAGAAAAGGAATGAACAAGAAAAATTGACAGAGTTGATTTCCGAATCTAGGACTAAGATAGAATTCTTGGAAAACGACAAGATGAGAAAACTAGAATCAGACATATCGAAAAAACTTTCTATAAAAGAGATGGCAGATGAGATAAAGAAGAACTATGGCGACAAACCATTGGAAAAAATGAATAAAGAAAAAAATGAACTGAACGAATTAGTCAAGAAATTATCTTCACTCAACACGATGTTATCAGAGACAAAAGATATACTCAATAGAATTCATGAGTTGAAAGATTCTTGTCCAATTTGTCGCTCAAAACTCACAGATGAAAAGAAAAAACGTTTGATAAATGACCATAAGGAAAAAATCGAGAAAATCGAGAAAGAAATCAAAACCCTTGAAAAAGAAAAACAATTGAAAGATGAAAGTTTCAAATCCATAGAAGAAGTCGTTGATAAGTTTAAGCATTTCTCGATTGAGGTTGAAGGTCTTGACGAATTAGAGAAACAGTTGAAAGAATTGAAGAAACTTTATTCTAAATCTATCAAAACAATGGAAGTTTACCAAAAAGATTTGAATAAAATTAAAGTTGATATTTCGAACTTACAGAAAGAAATTGAGAAAAATAGAAACGATGAAAACAATTTAGCTTTGCTCTATTCAAGAACTTCTGAGGTTGATAATAAAAAATCACGTCTAAGCTACTTGAATTCTAGAATTGAGGATGTGAGGATGAAGATTACTGAGATAAACAAACAACTGAAAGATCAAGACATAGGAAAAATCAGAAAAGAATTCACTGAACTTGTTAGTAAAAAATCTGAGTATGAAGAACGGTTGAAAAATTTAACACAATCATTGAAAGAAAAAGAAACAAGAAAAACAGAGGAAGAAGAAAAAATCAAAACGATTGAAAAACAAAAATCTGAGATAATTAGACTAGAGAAAATAATCAACGACTTGAAAATTTTTGAAAAAGCCCTAGAACAAACACAGGTTGAGTTAAGGACAGAATTCATCGATGCTGTCAATTATACGATGAGTGAAATATGGCCTAACTTGTATCCTTATGAAGACTTCATTAGCATAAGTTTGAACATTGAATCCGGTGATTATGTTTTGCAACTGAGAGATCGTATGGAAAGATGGGTTAATGTCGATGGGGTTGCATCTGGTGGTGAACGTTCTATTGCATGTCTAGCTTTGAGGATTGCTTTTTCACTTGTTTTAGCCCCACAATTGAGATGGTTAGTCCTTGACGAGCCTACTCACAACTTAGACAAAAGAGCCATAGAAGATTTAGCCGAAACACTCAGAACAAGGATAGGGACTTTCGTTGATCAAGTCTTCCTTATAACTCATGAAGAAGGGTTAGAAGAAGCAGTTACAGGAAACTTATACAGATTAGAAAGAGAAAAAAGGAAAGATGAATCGACTAGAATTTTGAAACCATCTTAACGGATTAATTTTTATCTTAAAAAACAGAAATTAAGATTGTGAGAATAAAACAGATTGCCGCAATTATACTAATTTTCATATCCTTTTCTTTATTCATAACATTTTCTCGAAGAATGACTGGTAAAGTTTCTCTTCCTATTAGTGAAATGAGTAATCCTGATTACATTCCAGGTGTTATTACTATAAACATCACTGAGGATACTTGGATAGGGGCCAATGCTCTTGCTGGTGGTGGTAATTTATGTCAAATTTACCCATGCGAAAATGGAGAGAAATATTGTGAGAAAAGTTGTATTTTTGCTCATACAAGTTGTGGTCAAAATTACTACGGAGATTATCTTTATGTAGACCATCCTAGTAGTACAAGTAGTAGTTCATGTGGTCAACAATATGATGACAAACGTACGTATCTATGGTTCAACCTATCTGAAGGAAGGACAGCAAACGGAAATTATCTAGATATACCTTGGTATCTCATAAAGAACGCAACGATAAAAATATGGGTCAACAGTGCAAATTGCGGTTCTAACAATGTTACTTTAAGACCTGTTTTACCGAATGAAAATAAAAATACTACTAATACAACTATCCACAATCTGATTTGGAATGATCACTATTATTATGTATCTGGTGAGCATTATACAGAAAATACTGCTGATAAAAATACAACATATTTTGGGTTAGATATTCAAAAAATGTGTCCTACAGCTAACACAATGAGTGAATGGAATATAACAGATTATGTGATCAACCAAACTATGTATGGGAATGATTTATTCGTTCAATTATCAGCATTAGCTGGCTCTAGTTGGTCTGTGAATTTTTCTAGCAAAGAAAACACGAATGAATCTCAGAGAGCATACTTGCAGATAGAACTAAACCCTACATCGTGTGGGGATGGTTACTGTACACCTTTGAATGAAACTGTTGGGAACTGTCAACAGGATTGTGGGTCTATTAATTATATAGAAGTGAATGGCACTAATTTTACTCTATCACAAGTCATTAATATAACTGGTTGGTCGGGTAATCTCAGTTCTGAAACTTATCTTTGGAATGATTATAATGGTACATTTCAACCAATGTTACCGAACGGAACTGGAACTCAAACAAATATAACTCTATCTTCTAACTTGAATACAGGGAATTATACTGTATACTGTAATTCTACCTGGAACTTAACTTTATCTTCAAAAAAATTTACTGTTGTAACAACAACTACGACAACAACTACTATAGAATCATCAGCACCACCGCCAAGTGGCGGTGGTGGGGGAGGCGGGGGTTCAATTAAAACAAATACAACAACTACCACAATTATAACCACAACCACAATCATCCCAACAACCACAACAACAACTGTTCAAATCACAACCACAACAACAATCCCAGCTAAAGTTCCATTAAAGATTTTGGGAAATAAAATGCCTTTCTGGATAATCGGAATAACCATCCTAATTTTGGTTATTATCGTTGTAATAATTTTTGTCATCAGAAGAAGAGAAAAAACAACGGTTGTTGATCTTAAACTAGATGATTATGGGTATGATTACGGGTAAATCACATAAAAGCATCTAAATCTTTCTCACTCTTTTTGCATCCATTGTTGAATGACACTATAGCATCTTCAAAGTTAACTCCGAGTCTTGATGATTCTTTACTCTTTCTCTGTCTTATTTGGATGAACTGTCCTTTGTGGACTGGTATTTTCTCAGAATCCTCTTTTATTACGAAATTGAACTGAAAAGTCGAAGGACCTTCAAAGGTTGAAATGACAGTTCCAATCGTTTTAGGCATAGTTTAAATTATTATTCTTAAAAAGAGATAAACATGATACTGCTTGAACACGAAGCCAAATGTATTTTTAAGGAATACGGCATACCAGTACCGTCTGGCGAAGTTGCTTATAATGGAAGAGAAGCTAGTGAAATATCTTTACGATATAAATTTCCAGTTATGATCAAAGCTCAGGTTACTGTAGGAGGAAGAGGAAAGGTTCATGCTATTCGTTCAGCGGATTCATCTCAAGAAGCTGAATCTATAACTAATAAACTTTTGAGTATGGAAATAAAAGGAAAAAAGGTTCAATGCGTTCTAGTGGAAGAAAAACTCCCTTCAATAAACGAACTGTACTTTGGAATAACTGTGGATAGAGATAATCGCTGTTACATAGCTATGGGTTCTTCTGAAGGCGGTATGAACATAGAAGAAGTGTCACAAGAAAAAATTATCAAAGTCCGGGTTGATCCAGAATTCGGATTTCGTCAATATCATGCTATCAAAATTGCCAAAGGTATGGGTTACACAGGTGATCAAATGCTTAAACTTTCAAGATTGTTTGTTAAATTTTATCAGATGGCTATGGATAAAGATGCTGAACTAGCAGAAATTAATCCTCTTATTGAAACATCTCAAGGGGAATTTATTGCTGCAGATGCTCGTTTACCGATAGACGATGCTGCAATTTATCGACATCCTGAGTTTAATGAAATATTGAAAAAGAGAGAAGCTGAACTTTCTCCACAAGAACTTTATGCTAAAAAATGTGGATTCTCGTATGTCAAGCTCGACGGGAACATTGGTTTGATCGGAAACGGTGCAGGCCTTAATATGGCTACTCAAGATATGGTTGGCTATTACGGAGGAAAATCGGCGAACTTTCTTGATTTGGGTGGTGGTGCTACAGCTGATAGGATGTATGATGCCCTTTCTATAGTACTGCCTGACTCACAAGTTAAAGCAGTATTTGTAAATATTATGGGTGGAATTACTAGATGTGATGAAATTGCTAAAGGTATTTTGAAGGCAAGAAAACAATTGAAATATGAGAAACCCATGGTCATAAGACTAGTCGGAACAAATGAGGAAGAAGGAAGACGAATATTAACAGATGAAGGCATTAATGTTATCGACAGCATGGAAGAAGGCGCAAAAATGGTAGTTGAAATTATTCAGAAAAGAAATAAGAATTAAGTGCTTTTTATGATTCGATTTCTCAAAAATTTTCCAGCACTTTTCATTCAAGAAATAAAAACTATTGTTATCGCTGACTTACACGTAGGAATAGAATACGAGCTTTACAAGTCAGGTATTCGCATTCCAAGTCAAGTAGCTGAAATGAAGAAAAATATTTTTGATTTGATTAAAAAGACTAAAGCTAAACGTTTAGTAATTCTCGGTGACTTAAAACATGATGTTCCTGGCATAAGTTATCAAGAGATGAAAGAAATTCCTGGATTGATGAAAGATTTGTCTCAAAAAATAAAAGTTGATGTATGCTTAGGCAATCATGACACTTACATAAAAAAATTGTCACCAGAAGAAATTAAGATACACGGATCTGAAGGATTCAAGATAGAAAGATTCGGTTTCATTCATGGTCATGCTTGGCCTTCAAAGGAATTGTTATCATGTGATTGTCTGATAACTGGCCATACGCATCCTGTTATTCAGTTTACAGATAAGTTTGGTTACAGGATCATTGAACCTGTTTGGATAAAAAATAAAATCGATAAAGAAAAAATAAAACAGAGATACAAAGTTGAAACTACAGGAAAAATGGAATTCATAATCATGCCTGCTTTCAATCGTTTGTTAGGAGGAACTCCTGTTAACGTCAAGAGAAATAATGATGAACTCCTTGGACCATTGTTAAAGAATAATTTTGTTGACATGAATGAAAGTGAAATTTATTTGTTGGACGGAACTTATCTCGGAAAATTGAAAAATCTTGTTGATTGAAATCTTTTTTTAATTGTCAATTCCAAATAATTAATAGATAGTAAATGCGAATAAAACAAATTTTAATAATAATTTTTGCCTTAGCGATAACATCTTTTATCGGATACAAATTTGGGTTATCACAATCTGGTAATGTTCTTAAGAGTGTAGTTGAACCTGGATCGATGGTCACCGAGGCTAGCTATGTGATTTTCACTGATGGAGCAATGATTTATGCAAGAGACGGTAACACAGGAGAGATAGTCAATTCTAATACAGATGCTTCTACTGTAATAAACTGGGCAATAAACCAATTAACGAATGGAGGAAAAATATTCATAAAAGCAGGAACATATGAACTTTCTTCATACATTAACGTTGGTACTAATACTTGGGATATCCCATTTACGATTGAAGGTGAAGGGTTCAATACTATATTGAAAATTGCAGATAATACTAATACTCCAATCATTAGAAGTAGATGCGCCGTAACTACAGGATGTGTAAATGGTTTTGTGCATTTAAGAAATTTTCAAATTGATGGTAACAAGGATAACAACAATTTTGGATCATATTGTATTGAATGGGCCGTTTATCAAGGAACTATTGAAAATATAAAAATCAAAAATTGTAAGAGTCATGGTATTTATTTAATAGGCAACGGGACAGGGGCATCTGCATCTGACAACAGCATTCATAATGTGATAATTGCTAATTGTGATGGGGACGGAATAAGG
The DNA here is from genome assembly GCA_026397455.1 of Candidatus Aenigmatarchaeota archaeon. Classification (GTDB taxonomy): domain Archaea; phylum Aenigmatarchaeota; class Aenigmatarchaeia; order CG10238-14; family CG10238-14; genus JASEGC01. The sequence goes on from JAPLUX010000095.1 coordinate 11,431, forward strand.
GCACATGGAATTAATGGAGGAAATGCAGCTGACAACAGAATAACGGATTCAACTATTTTCAACAACAAAGGGAACGGAATTTATTATGATCAAGGAAACCCAACCATTATCGGAAATGCAATATACGGCAATGATAAAAGCGGTATTGTCATCTACCAATTAATTTGGGGACAGATTAGTGAAAATCAAATTGCAGGAAATGGCGAACACGGAATTTACTTTTATAATGGATTCTTTTTAACTCAACCTACAAGACAATGAACATTAAAATTATCGGTAATCATTTTATGGCTAGAAAAAGTGGAAATCAAACAAAATGTGGAGTTGAACTTAACACTTATACTTCAAACATTATAATAATTGGGAATGATATCGCTTCTGGAACTTATGGAACAACTAAAGTTTTGAATGGAGGGAGCAACAACATCATTCATGACAACGTAGGTTACATTACCGAGAAAAGTGGAACAGAAACTATTCCAGAAGGTTCGACTTCTATAACTGTAAATCATGATTTAGCTAGCATACCAAAAATAGTTACAATAACACCAAACAAACAAACCGATTTCTGGGTTACTGATAAGACTTCTAGTCAATTCACTATAAACATTCCTTCTTCAATAACTGGAGGGGTTTCGTTCGATTGGTACGCAGAGGTATAATATGAGAATAAAACAAATCTTGATAATAGTTTTTGTAATAACTATTTCTGGGTTTTTTGGTTATAGATTCGGTTTATCTCAATCAGGTCAGTTTCTTAAAAGTGTGGTGGAACCAGGGTCAATGGTAAGTGAAGTATCTTATATTGTATTTACTGATGGAACTAACATTTACGCCAGGAATGGAATGACTGGAGAAATAGAATTTCAAGGTACTGATGCCACAACAATAATTCAATCGACGATAAATTCTTTAGGAACTAATGGAGGGAAGATTTTCATAAAAGAAGGCACTTATCTATTAACAGATACTATTTATTTGAATAGCCGAATAGCTCTTGATGGTGTAAAAGGTGAAACTGAACTTACACTGGTCGATAACGTAAACAAGAATGTTTTAAGCACTATCACAACAAACAACAACTATTACATAACGATAAGTAATTTAAAAATTAATGGAAATAAACAAAATAATCCAGTGGGCTTGTCAGGAATCTATTTATGGCAAACATATTTTTCTCGCTTTGAAAATCTTCAAATAACTAATAATAAGGGACATGGTATAAATATCAGTGCTAGTTCTGGAAATAAATCAGATGTAAATCTTTTTGTTAATAACATGATTAATGCCAATGACGGAGATGGAATCCATTTTGAAAGATACGCATACGGACAAAAAGTCATAAGTAACACCATCTTTAATAACAGTATCGGAATTTATGTCAGAGATACAGCAGAATCCATTTTTACTAATAATGCTATCTGGGAAAATGTAAGAGGCTTCTATTCAAACTATCTAAGTAGATCAATCATAGAAGGAAATGTAATTCATGATCAAAGGCAAGATGGAATTGAGATTAGTGGTTCTGATGGTTATGAATCATGGTCTTTGGTAATTGTAGGAAATATGATTCGAGGCAATAGTCAAGAAAGTGCAGGAAACTATGATGGTATTCGCTTAACGAGAATGAAGAATAGTGAAGTACATGACAATATAATTGATGGAATAATAAATGGCGTGAATTATCACAGATATGGTATTTATGAGTTGGCTACATCTTTCAATAATTCTATAAAGAATAATTATGTTAAGGGAAGTGTGACAACATCAATTTTAAGTTTGGGCAGTCAAACAATCGTGAGAAACAATTATGGATATGTTACAGAAAATAGTGGAACTTCAACTGTAATCAACAATCAATGGGTTCCTCATGGATTAGCATTAACGCCTTCAATTGTAACTCTAACATCTCACAGTAATGTAAACGTTTGGGTGAATGACAGAAACGCTACACATTTCCAAATAGGTGTTTCAAGCGAGACGGTTACAGTAGATTGGTATGCAGAGGTATAAAAATAAAAAAACAATTTATAAAAAGATGAAAAACATGAAAATAAGAAGTTCAATTCTTTATGTTTTGATTATCATCTCTATTCTATCAATTCCAATCGTTTTTTCAAATATTGTTGAAATCCTATTAGAATTCGGTACGGGAATTAACATAGAATTAGGTTCAGGGGTAAACATCACTGAAGGTACAGTAATAAGACTAACAGGTTTGAACTGCAACCTGACAGTTGTAGGTAATCACATTGTTGACAATATGGTCGTCTACCCAAATTATCTGTTACTCAACACATCTCTGAGGAACTTAACACACATACTTAATGTTCCATACATTTATTCACCTGAAAATAAAGTACTCAATATAACTTGCAGTCAACCAAACACTGAAACTACTCTGACTGTAGACATTTCAGACTTGAACAGTATAAAAATATACGAAGTATCTGAGCCAGCTAATCTAACTTCTGTTGATTGGTCCCCTGCAAGTCAGAATTTTTCATTCACAGTGAATGCTCCATCAGGTATATCTACAGTAAAGGTTTATTGGCCAGATAGCAACGAACCAACTATTAAAGAATGCACATCAACTTCATGTATCTCAAGTTGGGATTCTGCTACACAAATTTTAACTTTAACAGCAATCCATTCTTCTCCAGTTACGTGGACTATACATGCAGAGACTCTTGTTACAACAACAGTAATATCCACAACAACCACCACAACACCCGATAATGAAAAACCTCAATGGTCAAACTTATATCGCAATCCACCAGAACCTACAGTCATAACAACACTTGATCCAGTTACTATAAACGTGACATGGTCTGATAATAATGGTTTAAATACTGTGATTATTTGGGAAAACTCGACAGGAGGATGGCAGGGACATGTTGTCTAACTATAAAATAATATTTATTCGTAAAAAATAATATATAAAAAGAGATTGATTGAATGAAAAAGGATTTCATAATATATTTGATATTAATATCACTTTTAATAATACCTATAGTTTATTCTCTAGCATCTATATTTACTAATAAATCAACTTATAATAAATTAGAGACAGTTAACATTGAAGGAACTGGTTTTACATTATCCAAGGGGTTATCTGTTGCTGTTAAGATCTGGGATTCAAATAATAATCTTGTTTACTTGAATGTAACTACGATTAACAATACTTTTGGATTCAGTGCTGAGCCTTATATTATCCCAGATAATAGACCTTCAGGACCTTGGATTATCACTGCAAATACTTCTGCTGAATCTGCTCAGACAACTTTTACTGTTTCAACTGATAAGAACCCTCTATATTACAATTTTAAGCGTGATAAAACAGTTGTCACGATTTTAGATGTAGTTCAAATCAATGTAACATGGGAAGATGATGTCAATATGAATAATGTATTTATTTGGGAAAACAGAACTGGTAATTGGGTAGGTCATCAATGTGTTCTTGCTACGGGGATATGCTCATAGGTGGTTAATGAATGAGAAGAAGTAAAAATCGGATGGAAGAAGTAAAAATTATTTTACCTTTAGTGGTCATAATTTTACTTATTTTTTTATTAGTAGTATCATTATCTTGGAAGAATATTACAAAATTCTTCACTCGTCTTGGTATTGTTCCTTCACCAGAGGTAGGGATAATGGTGTTTCTACCAAAAAATTTTACTTATACGATTCCTGCATCACAACTCGCTCCGGGTACGGTTGTTGGGTATTTTAGTAATGCAACCGACACTGCTGGGAATCCAAATACAACTAATATAGCAAATTTTACTGTTGTTTATCCGGAAACTATTCATGATTTACATTTTGAAAATACGTCCGGTAATACAATAACTTCACTCCACCAAAATGATCTTTTTTATATGGAGTTCAACATCACGAATGTAAGGGAAAGGGTTGGTTATAATAGGGCATATTTTATTCAACTTAGGGACC
>JAPLUX010000045.1 GCA_026397455.1 Candidatus Aenigmatarchaeota archaeon
AGTCAGTGCAACATTCATGGGTTTACCTCCTTGTGAAAGGTACTTCTATTTCAAGATTAAACCAACAACCCAACAACTTGGAGGAGGTTCTTGTGAAGTTCGTGTTACCTCCGAAGGTTTAACTAATGAAATCTTTAAACCTGAAATAAAAACCAACCCCGGTCCACTGGATATCTATGTTCGTACTGTCCCAACATTATTAGAATTCGATAAATTGAAGGATGACGGTTTCAAAGTCTTCATAGATGTGGTAAACAAATGTACTAAATTAACAGATATAAAATCTGGATATGGAGAAATAGATAAAGGCCTTACCTTAATTTGGAGTGACTCATTACCAATTGACATAGATTCCTGTTATAACTCAACTGTTGAAAAAATATCATGCCCGAACAATCAAGAAGGTAAAAAATGTGTTAAAATAACTCCTTCAATGGAAAAATATAAGACAGTAATGTGTGAACAAGGATCACAGGACGATGAGGTTAAATCGCTTAGGTGTAATTTTAAGTTCACTACCAACAGTTTTTCTGGCAAACAGACTGGACTCATGAGTGTTATATCTCATTATAATTACCATTACGAATTTGATGAATCATTGGGTGCGATTTGTAAAGGAAAGGACGGTAGTTTACCTGCACAAGAAAAATGTAAGGCAGACATGTGGGGGAATGTAAATGAACAAGATTGTTGTGACGCTAAGGGATACAACTGGTGTAACTGTGGTCAATGTGATGAACAGGAGCAGGGTTGTGATATTGTATGCCCTGTGACAAGTTGATCTAAAAAATAAATTATTATAATAAAATTTACTTATGATTCAGTCATACAAGCGCATGATTTACGACACTGGTCTACAGAAGTATAACCAAGTTTAGTGCATACATCCTGAACGGATGCCGTACCACTCCCAGTCCCAAGTTGTTTCTTTGTTATTCCACTATCACTCATAGAACCAGAACTTGTATCGATTAGTTCTGTTGCACATCCATTAGCTTGCATTTTTGCACATGCAGTATTTTTATAACCCATGTATACAATAGTTGAAGGGTTCCATACTCCTAAGAAAAAAGTAATTAATGCCAACAATACCAATACTGCAATTATTATTATAATTAGTTGTTCAACGTGTATCGCAATACCTTTCATAAATTAAATTTATCTTTGGTTGCTTAAATAACTTATATCTCGCTCCAGACTTTGATATCCCCGTTGATTATACTACCTCTAACTTCTGAATCTAAGGACACTATCTCCAAGTTTAAAATTGAAACTACTCTTGAATTCTGTACATCAACAGAAACCACTTTTATGTTGACATCCACGTTCGAGTAAGACAAAGAAGGGTGAAAATATTCATTTACTTTATCTATAAATTTGTTTTTTAAATTCTCATCGATCTGATTAACATCCTGTATACCCAAATCATTTTTTGCTGCTTTAACAGAGAGTCCTAATGCTTGAGTAGAATGAGCTCTTGCAGCCTCTACGGCATTAACCATCCTGTAGAATTTAGATACTTTATCAGAGATACTTATTTCCTTATTCAACTGTTGGGCGATGACATAGTTAACTATTACGTATGTGACTAACATGAAAATTATGGCCATCGCTATTTTCACATATCCTTTCGACATTTAACCAACTCTCATCAACATATTCTTGTACTTGAAATTTTGAGCCACCAAAGTAAACTCAGAAACATCTTGTGTCTTGAGATTAACATTACCTAATTCCAATTCTTTTGGATAATAGACCGTCAGATGATAATCTTTCCCTGAAGGTAATACATCTTTCATTCTAGTATCGACATCATTCTTCAAACTATTAAGGAATGTTTGATCTGAACATCTTGTTGAACAGTCAGAAAGATTTTGAAGAACACTTTTTTGTTGGACCAACGATAACATAGCATGATCAGCTAACAACGGGTTGTACAGGGGTTTAATCGTGATTAGAACTTCCACTGGTGCTCTAACAAGTCCTGTACCGACTGCAAAATTAAACCATAGATTAACTACCCCACTTATCAAAGGTACGAGTATTAAGCATATGATTACTTCAAAAAGGAATAAAATCAAACTTGCGACTACCATCCCTTTTCTCAAATTCTTCCCTCCACTTTTGCTGGTATGAATTCAGTATTTCCATCAACATTTCTAGCGATCACCACGGGAAAAGTGAAACTGCTCTTAGCAACATCATCTGGAATAAAATTTCCGAACTCCCAGACTTTACCATCACCTTCAACCTTGAAATAAGTATTCTCACTCAGGATTAAACAATGTTGTCCAGCAGTCAGATTCTCCTCGTAAAGAACCCCTCTTAAATACTCACCATCTTTCTCATAAACTAAACACTTTGACCCTATGAAATTTTCTATCGAATCTATGAGTTGTCTGTCCTCGAACCTAGATTCATATGTGACTCTATACAACATGACGTTCAACATCGTGCCGAGTGCTACGACTGTCATTATTATGAAAGACATCAAGTTAATCACTGCTTCCGGTGTTACTTGTGATTGTCCCTTGCTCATCTAACCCACTTCAAAACTTATATCATCTTGAACCTTATGAATGGTCAATATCTTCACTTGCTTTTGTCCGCATTCTGTATCGACAGGATGGATTTTTATGTAGTCTGGTCTTATGTTGTTTAATTCCACTGTCTGTTCTCTTACAACTTCAGCACTTTTTTCTTCAAGTACGAGCATACCAGTCGGTATAGTTACTTTTGTCTTCTCTTCGGTGATATTGATAATACAAACCCCTGCTGGTAATCTGAAGATGATCGTTCCATTCAGGCTGGTGGAAGATAAAGCAGATATTGCACCACTCAGCATCTCTGACATCATCTTTGCATCGTAAATTTCAGACCCAGTTAACATACCGACACCAAGATAGAGCAGAGCGAACATTAGACCAAGTGCCATGATCATGGACCCTAAGAACAATAACATGTGAGTGGTTATCACCGAACCTTTCAACAATTTCCTGACCAAAGATAATCGCCTCTCAAATCACCGAATTGTGTTTTAGTGAGTGAATAAACATCAGGATATTTTAAAAAGGCTTCTCTGTAGAAATCGAATGTTGTTCTTATTGCACTTCCTATAAGGGCACATTCGTCTGAAACACCAATACCGACACAACCTTTTAAAATGCCTAAAATGGATTTTGGAGCCAATATTCCAGCACTTCCGATTAATTCAGCTGCTTCACATAAACCCGTTGCGACACAATTTGCAATATATGCTGCTGTTTCTATACCAACATACCAATCAACCAAACCGGATGTCGCGAAACAATAGTTCCTATCTTTATCAGGACACATCAATGGCTTAATCCAAACTGTATCCCCATCTTTCCTAACATCTACATAAGCATAACATGGGCTCACTAAATAGAATCTTGGATTTGCTGCAACCAAACTTCCTCTATCGAGTTTTATATATTTGACGCCCTCATCAATACAACTCTGTGGAAGAGGGTACTTTCTCACGAAAAATCCCATCTGTAAGCAAATTTCCCCATCTTCGCATCGCTTTCCACCATAATTAGAATAATCCATTTGTTTATCCCAATAAGTTGCTCCTAAAGGAGTGTAAAGGTCTTGAATCCTGAGTAAGCTGTATCCTAATACTCCTCTTGAAGGAAGTTTCTTTAAATCTTCGCCTATTCTCAAATAATCTCTTTCATATGCTATTGTACCAAGACGTCTTAATTCATTTTTATCTGGAAATGCTGGGCTATGAATATCTGTTAAATAATCACGTATATGTCCTCTACATCCCTCTGGATCAGATTCACAAAGACCCATTACTTTGTCTAAATCGCTATCTATTGATCCAATAGCCATCGCTCCATTCTTAAAATCCCCATTGAGTTTTTCTATACTATTACTTAATTTTTCCACTGCCTCTTCACGTGTATAAGATTTCTTTGGATCCCATGCATCCATGAGTTGCTTTGCATCCTTATCAAAATCAGGATTAACGTTGGGATCGGTATACCAATTACTAAGTTCTTCAGAAAATATTTCTCCACCTTCTGGTGTATAGACATGATGACCAAATACTTTACCTTCTCCTTCTACAAGAAAATTTTTTATAGGATTGAGTAATTTTGCTTTCATACTTTCTTTCCACTCTTTGTATTTGAACCTTATTCCAGTAGGTTCTCCATTCTCATATTGAGCTTCAAAGAAATCTAATTTTTGTGGATTGCCATTCTCTCCGAAGTATTCAACAGTGGCTTCATAAGTAGGTGTATCTGTTTGCATCCATCCATCTATTATATCTCCATTGTTTGGATCGACGTTCCAACTTGAGATAAAACCTTTATCGTTATTAGAGACAAGAAAATTTTGTGATGTACTATCGATGCTTGTTGTGTAATAAGAATCTAAACTACCATATAATGTAGGACTATTTCCACCATAACTCAAACTTTGATCACTTATACTCATAGTATAACTGTAACCTTTACCACCGCCTACTCTATCAATTATTTTTGTTGCAGCAGTCTTAATTGCATCTTTTATTGCGGGTAAAGCGAATTTTGTGATCAATGGTTTGGCCACGAAGTCAGTTGCAAAAGCAGCAACGAGTGAATAAGTAGCACATTTTCCTAAACTTTCATGAAAGGTGTACATGCAGAATACTGTATACATAGAGGTTTCTGCAGATAATGTTAAACCTTCTCTAATAACCCATTTTCCTCCTTGAATATAACCTTTTGGCATACCAACCCAATCTTTTCCCTTTGCTATCGCGGCTGAAATCTGTGTGAATGTTTCTGAATCCTGTATTTTTTCTGCGATATCACCTAAAAATGTGTTTTTTATTTTTGTTCCTATATCCCCTAAATATTCTCCAGCAACTTGTGTTCCGAGTACATTTACACCTAAACCTACCATATCGACGGTCATAGTCATCAATAAGTTACTGTTCCAAGGTAGATCTTCAGACCATGGAGCAATGATGGATGCAGCAGTTCCCATTATATTTCCACTTGTTATATCACCGATATTATAAGGAGCTTCCGGTGGAAATCTTTCCCAAAAAAGATAATAATAAGGTTCGTTTCCAACACCACCTGGAGTGAGTTGTTTCCAAAAATCCGCAAGTTGTAGTTCTTGTGGCATTTCGATTTTTGCTGGCTTTGTTTGTCCAGAATCCTGACATGCCATATCAACTGCATTCACGAAATTTACAGCACTCTCTTCAGCTCTTCTATCAGCTTCATTATGAATGAAAAACCACCAGAGAGAAAAAGTGACTAAAACCGCTAATAATACTCCTATAACAAACTTAACTTGTTCTGTTGTGAGCATTAAACCCTTTCTTATTCATATCACCTATGTCGTGCTAACGATACAACCACATGCACTTCTACATTTATTTTCGTCTGATATACCATTAAGGTTACACAATTCCTGAAGAGTGTATTCCCTTTTATTCTCAACGGTAATTTGACTCAAATCTTCATTACAATTTTTTATCAAATCTAAACAACCTTTTCTCATGAGCATATCATATCTTTCCCCGCCAAAACAATTGGGACAATAGAAGTAAACAAAAGAAACAATCGCTGCTATGACTATAATTGTAATTACTAAATAGACAGCAATGTTTGAAGGCAAAGATTGACCTTTCATTTTATTTCCCCAGAATTCCAGTTTGTGTTATGTTCGAAAAATATAAGTACAACAAATTCTTGAATTGAGTTGAAAATAATATCGCTATTATCACGACTATAAGAAAAATTACTACAAACACAATTTGGGATGTTGAAAACCAAAACCCTTTCATATCATTACCCCTTAGGAGGTCTCTTAGGAAACCTTAATTGCGATATAAAATTAGTCAAAGCGTTATCAGGCATAGCTTTCAAACCTAGAATTATAAAAGTCAAGATTATTAGTGCTATAATAATTCCTAGCATTAATAACAAGAGGTCATCATCCATTATTTATTTCCCTTCAAAATTTCTTGTAACCAATCTCCTAGATTCCAAATCTTATCTAATACAGATTGTCCTTCACTTTTTGTATAGTACGCAAAAGATATTACTATCAAAAGGAATATCATCATTGCAATCAATGCAACCACGATGTTAAACGGTAGTTCCATGATTTAATTTTAGTTCAGTGGAATAAAAAACTATCATGACCTGAAAGTATCACAAATTCCAGTTGATTCTGCTGAAAACATCAAAAATTTTAATTTGCTAACGATGAGCATGCATATCTCATATCCAGCATTAGCAAAAGACTGTGGAGCAAGTACTTTCAAAACAATAATTACAATTATCGCAACACCTATCAGTAATGCGATTATAGCAACCAACAAACGCATGTTTAATTCAATAGCCCCCTTCATTGTTTCATCCTCTCAAAGAAATTTGTCAGCCCTTCTATAAAACTTAAAGATGAAAGAGAATTTTTAATTTGTTCACCGAACATTATAGTAAAAGCCAAGATTACACCAGCCGCTATCAAAAAGAATAAAAGAATAAAAATAAACCTCCAATTAAGTTCTATTACGCCTTTCATCAAAACATTACCTTCATAGGTACTTTATAATACCACCAGAGAAATGTTGCAATAAACAACATCACTATTATTACTCCTACTATAAACCATAAAATAATTGAAAAAGTTGACTCTGTGGCACCTTTCATGTAAAACTCCCCAGCAACAAAGATTGAATCATCCCGCCCATAGTCAAAAATATAGCGAATGAAGTTATGGCAAATATAATACAAGATAGTATCAACATCTTCCCTAACATACTAAGTTCAGAAATTCTATCGTAACCATTCTCTAGACCGTTGATAAAGATTGCTGATATGATTGAACTCTCGATTACGTAAACACCTATAACCAACTGGAATGCATCCACACCAACGTTCACACCCTTCTTCCAAAGACCGAAGAACATCGATCCTGTATCTGGCATCTCTATTCCTTGATCAGTTCCCCCGATTTGTGGAAGTTTAAGAGATAAAACTAGGATGATGTTGAGAACTATTATTGCAAGAGCAACAGTTAC
>JAPLUX010000176.1 GCA_026397455.1 Candidatus Aenigmatarchaeota archaeon
ATTAAACCATACAAGCTCCTTCACACTTGCAATATAATTTATTCTCTTTTATCCCCAGAATCTTTTAGTCCTTATGAATTGTCTTTCAGCGTTCAACAAAGTTTTTACAAAATCTTTTTCTGTATCGTACATTCCTCTCAATATTCTAGCAGCAGTCTTCGGACCAATTCCACGAACCGCTAAGGCCTTAACTGCCCTTTTTCCATAAACAATGACTAAATCAGAAATCTTCTCGAGCCCATCAAATCTTCTCATCTCTTCAGTCGTTAATGAACTTCCTTTAATTTTCTTTTTTATTATGTGTTGAGCCTGTGTCCAACTTGGTCTAGTTGCTGCAATCAATTTTGCTTTACATTTACCGCATCTTATTTCTTCTGGTAAGTCTTTGACACGGAAAGTTCTTGTCCAATCTCCACAATTCATGCAAACTAACAGCACTTTTTTATCGTTCAACCTGTTCTCGAAAATATCTAACACTTGCAGTTCAGCTTTCTCTGGCCCGATCAACTCAGCTCTTTTCTTTATCCCTAATTTTCCTATCGGAGACAACCCTTCTTTGAATATGACATTAATCTCTTTCTTCTGTATCTTCTCAAGGAAATCTTTCACGGTAGTAACATCCAGTTTATCTGTTTTTATCTCTCTTAAAGTCTCTTCCCAAACAGGTGTTTTTTGGTATAGGTCGATTATCCTGCTTAGCCAAGACTGTCCATAGTCAGCATCTTTTCTTATGACACCGAATCTTTTAGCGACGTGAATGAACCTCCACTGGAACAAACGAGAATTCGATAGGTTTAATTCGAGCAATGACTCAAATTCTTCAGGCTTAGTCTTGAACAGAGCATCTTCAATCAAATCAGTATCCATTATCTGTAAATGCAATATGATACGGTAAGGATCAGTTTTCAAACCAACAGAACCAATCTTAGCAGCTAGTATTGTCGACAACATTCTACCGAGAGTTTCATTCCCTTTTGTTCCTAAGCAAGTGTGTATAATCAAAACATCGTCTTGTTTTTCAATCAAAACTTTCTTATCAGTCGGTATCACACCATACTTCAACTGTTTTAAGATTGTACCGATTATTTTCTTAGCTGAACTATCGTCGATTGGATACTTTCTTTTCACTTCTTCTAAAACTTCATCTTTGTTTACTTTTTCAAGCAGCATGTCTGCAATTAGTCTTCTTAGAGAACCAACTTCTTGAGCGACTTCAAAAGGAACAGGCATAAGATCTCCTTCCCATCCTGGTATCGCTGCATCAACATCGCCAGAAGGTTCTACAAAGATTCTTCTTCCATCGATTGTTACTATTTGCCAAGGTTCTCCTTTGATTATAAACGTCACTCCCTCCTGACCATGCATGGCAACGAATTCTTCATCTAAACTTCCAACTTTCTCATTAGACATCGTGTTTATGACAAAATAACTCCTAGTGTCAGGAATAGTGCTCAAGTTCTCAAAATAATACAAAAGTCCCTTTCTTGATGTTTTGATCGTATCGTCTTCATTCATGAAAATGAAACTCAAGTTGTTTAGTTGTCTACAAACAGACATGAATTGTTCTTTTGTTAAATCCTTGAACGGGTAGGCTCTTTTAACTATTTTGTAAACTTCATCAAGAGTTATCCTGTACTTATCCCTGGTTATCCCGACAATTTGGTGTGCTAAGACATCCAAGGCATTCTCATGGATGCTCATCGGTTCTAGATGTTCAGACATTCCTTGTCTAGCTATGACTGCAGATTCAAACGTGTCATCGATGTCAGTCGAGATGATAACACCGTCCGAGATTCTTTTCAATTCATGGCCAGACCTGCCAATACGCTGGATAACCTTAGAAGTCTGTCTCGGACTCATGTACTGGATGACAAAATCTATGGAACCTATGTCTATACCTAATTCTAGTGAGGATGTACAAACGATACTCTTCAACTTCTGATCTTTGAAATCGTTCTCCGCTCTTATCCTGACTTCTTTACTTAAACTGCTGTGATGGTTTTCAACAGGAAAACTTGGATAGGCTTGTTTTAGCCTTGAAGTTAGAATTTCTGCAAAATCTCTAGTGTTTGTGAACGTGAGAGTAGAAGTGTGATTTTTGATTAAATCATAGACTGTTCTCAACCTAGCTGCAGTCAACCTGTTAGTGAAGACTGTCTCTGCTAAGTTAATATCTGAAGGGATAGGTTTAGGGTTGATGACTTGAATTTTTATCTGTTTTGTCTCGATGGCTTTAACTATCTCCATCGGTCTGCCGCCAGAAATAAAATTGACGACTTTTTCTGGAGAACCAATCGTTGCTGATAGAGAAATGATTTGAAAATCACCGCACAATTCTCTCAGCCTTTCCAAAGCTATCGTTAATTGTGTGCCTCGTTTGGATGATGCTAATTCATGGACTTCATCGACTACAACAAACTTAACATTCTTCAAATGTTCCTTCATCTTCTTTGCTGGTAGTATCGCTTGTAGAGTTTCTGGTGTTGTTATCAAACAGTCTGGCGGGACTTCAGCCTGCATCTTTCTGGCATAAGCGGATGTGTCTCCGTGCCTGACAGAAATATCCATATCCAGTTCATTGCCCCACCAGAGCAATCTTTTCAACATGTCACGGTTTAGACTTTTTAATGGAGTTATGTAAAGGATGCTTATAGGCTTGGATTTCTTTTTTATCCATTCATCGAATATAGGTAGCATGGCACTTTCTGTCTTGCCAACGCCAGTAGGAGCTATCAACAGAACATTTTTTCCAGAAATAATCGGTGGTATACCTAATTTTTGCACTAATGTTGGTTCTTTAAAACCTCTTTTCTTGACCACTTCTTGCAGTTTATTCGTCAACAGTTCAAAAACCATAGAATAACCCCTAAACACGGCAGGAATATACTGATATGTCGATGAGACATGAACGTAAAGACAATAGAAGAAATGTCTGGCAACTTAATAAAGTTTTGCCTTGGACAACGTATTTAAACTTTTGTATGCAAAAAATGCCTAGGCTATTGAAAATGTTTAGATCAGATAAAAAGGGAATGTATAGAGATGGAGAAAAAATACTATTCGATGTAATTACTGGTTTTTCTGCAGGTTCACAAAGAACATCAATTTACAAATGTGGAATACCTAGTAGAGAAATAGATAATTATTTAGAAAAAACCTTATTGGGCAATTATTTGGTTCCAGGTGAGAAAAAAGAAAGTTATGTCCCAACACCAAAAGGACAAGCATATGTTCATAATCATAAATTTGAGCATCTATTGTTAACTACTGGTGGAGATAACGATCCTTACGTTGAGTCTTATTCGAGTAAAATTTTAAATAGTCAAATTGAAGGTTTTATATTTTCATTACAATCTATTTTGGAAAAGGCTGAAGTCAAAGAAAAAATGAAAATTTTCAACGGTAAAAAAAGAGAAAAATATCAAATCATAGAAGAAATTCTCGATAAGGCTGTTGATGGTGTTAAAAAATCACATCTAATTCCCAAAGAGGATGGATGTAATCTGAGTTTTATTCAACTCCAAAATTATTTGCTAAACCTTGGGAAAACTAATATGATAGCTTTAAACGATGGAGGATATAAAACAACTCTAAAAGGACAAATGTTCGTAATATCACATGAATTACAGCAAAGTTTCTTAGAAACAGGTGGAAAGGAAGATCCATACCTAAACCCTGAATTAATAGCTCAAATTGAAGCTGCTTTATCGCTGATGTTAAAGGTTAGAATACCGCCTACCACTTTAGTCTCTTTATTTGAAGAACCAATTATAATAGGAAAATAATTCATAACATTCTGCTAAGTGAATTTAGAGTCCT
>JAPLUX010000111.1 GCA_026397455.1 Candidatus Aenigmatarchaeota archaeon
AAATACAACAAGACTACTGGAAATTTAACAGGGACAGTCGAGAACACAGATTTAATCTCTCTAGGTAACATAGACTTTGAAATTTTTTATGCAAACGCTACTAGAGAAAAATTAGATTTGAATATGGTTTTAGAACCTGGAGAGAAAAACACGTTTATCAGACAAGTAATTGATATGAACATAACTAATAATTACAATAAAATCCGGGTTATAACCAACTGTTCAAACGTTAATGATGAAATCTCTTCTAGCGATGTCAGTGAAGTTACGTGAATTAAATAGATGATATTGTATAAATTAGTATTCCTACTATCATGAGGATTAAACTATGTTTTATTCCTCCTGCCACCGCACCCTCAGACATCTTGCCTATGACTAAACCTGCGAAAAATCCTTGAATTATGATAAGGTTTCTGAACATCGCTTTGTATTCGCCTGACATATCTTTCCCTGCTTGCCCCATAATTGTTCCAGATGAAGTTTGTGATAAGGATGGTACTAAGAATTGCTCTAGACCGATGATGACTACTAAGAAGACGAAGAAAATTATGTAACCAGTTATCGTGTGAGAACTCATGTACAGTTTTCTTTCTTCCCTCAACCTCTCTATCTCTACTGCAGTCGTGCTCATCGATTCGAATATGTCTGTCAAATTTCCACCAAACCTGTGACTCTCGATTATAGTCGATGCTATCCTCATTATCAATTTCGATTTTGTACCCTTAGAAAATGCCAAGAATGCGTTTTCAAACGGTATGCCCCATTCCAATTGTGCATTCAATCGTTTGATATAAAAACTCAAAGCACCGTAGTCGTTATCAGAAACAGAATTGATGGCCTGCGGTAAAGACATGCCAGACCTAACAGTTTCAACCAAATCAATCATGAATGGGGAAAAAGAATCTTCTAGCGTCTTGGTTTTCCATGTTCCATAGTATTTAATCAACGCTATTGGTACTATGAACATTATGATAGCTAAGATTATGATGAGGGAAAATAGGTTAGAAACTTCTCTTAAGAACAAAAAATCGAAGAGTATTATCAAAGCTACTATTATTCCGTTAACTATGGTTATAGTCTTTATTTTTTCCATCTACATCTCAACCTGTGTCATGTTTAAGAATATTATAAATCCAGTATTCATTGCTGGTATCAACAAGTATACACTCATCGTCATCAGTTGCGCTATATCAAAGCCACCCAATTCTGGTTGAATCATGTTCATAACAGAGAATAGTGAAATCAAAAACAGTGGAGCTGCAATCATCAAACCAGTGTAGAATTCAGCATAAGTCGACAGTTGATCCAAGTATTTTTCTCTCTTTATTCTCCACCTGAATAAGGCTTGTTCACCGGCATTCTTCAAGAATGTCCTCAGGTCACCACCGCCTTCTATAGTAGTGGTTAAACCTTGTAATAGTTGTCTAAATTTTTCAGACGGGGTTCTCTTAGAAACTTCCTTCAAGGCTGTCATTGGGTCTATACCAAAGACTTCAACGTTTCTGACAACCTTTTGCATCTCTTCAGCTATGACATCGTATTCTTTGAATTCTGAGAGCAACTTGAAAATAGCCTGTGGGGAAACACCAGAAGCAGCTATAGCCCCCATGTGTGATATGGCGAAAGGTAGATTTGTTTCGATGTTTCTTTTACGTGATATAACTCTCTCATAAGGATAAAAAACTCCAGCCACGAGGATTATCATACCTACGATTACTGGAACGAATATAAAAGACAATACAGTTAAAAAAATATTCAATTTTAACACGGTTAAAATCAAGATGGATGTTATTATCAGGCTGATGAAATAGCCGATTGACATCGTTAGACAAATAGTGCTAATATAATTCTTCGGTGAAACCATCAGGCCAGATTTGGGGAGAGTGAATTTTACAGGGTTGAGTACATCTGGATATTTGTCTGATATCCAATCGAACGTTCTTGAAGCAAACTTTCTGTATTCTGTTAACATCTAAAATAGAATTAGTCTTCCTAGTATTTTATTTTTCTGAAACGACCTTATAACCGAAAATTTGATGAATCGGTATTTTTTGTGGTTTAACTTCCTGTTTAATTTCCACTTGTTCTTTTTTCTCTTGTTCTACTGGTTTTGGTTCTTCTTTCAAGGTTACAGTACCTACTTGTTTCAGAATTTTTTCAGGGTTTTTATAGTATTCGTTGATGAGTTTGCAAACTTCGACATAATCTTTTATATTACTCTTAACCATCCAGTCCAGAACAGTTTTCCTTCTCGATATTTCTTCTATCGCTTCTTCCACAGTTGTTCCTTTATCATTTGCGATTTTTTGGAGGAGATAACTATCCTTATTGAAGATGAAAGTATCATCGCTTGGGTTCCATTCGATTGAACGAAAAGTTTCTGCTTCAGTGGTTTCTTGGTTAATAGATATGATTTCGTCTACTTCTTTAATTCTTCTCGCAGACTTTCCTTTCTCTTTTGCATGAATCATCACTGCGATAAGGTCTAAACTTTCTACTAGACTGGGTGATAATTCTATTGGTGGTGTCGTCAACCTTTTGACAACAGTATCGACTGAACCTGCATGGAATGTAGTCATACAAGGATGACCAGAAGACATACCTTGGAACATGACGTATGCTTCTTTACCCCTTACTTCTCCTATGATGGCATAATCTGGGTTCTGTCTGAATGATCCTTTCAACAAATCGAACAGTGTGATTTCACCGTATTTTTCTCCTGTGGGCATCGGTATTCCGAAACCAAGACGAGTGACAGTCGGAATCCAGTGATCATGCGGAATTCTTAATTCTCTCGTGTCTTCAATGCTGACAATCTTTGCCTCTGGCGGGATGAACATCGATATGCTATTCAAGAAACTAGTTTTTCCAGTTGCCACACCACCTGCTATCATTAAAGAGACACCAGTCTCGACCAAATACCAAAAGTATGCCATTCCCATGGAAGAGATTGTATTCGATTCTATTTGATCGATCGGAGAAAAAGGTCTTTCTGAGAATTTTCTTATAGAGAATGTCGGACCTCTCGTTGCTATATCACCGGCTAAGGTTGCATTAACTCTACTTCCATCTGGTAATGTTCCATCCAATATCGGCTCGGCATAACTGACATACCTACCGCAACGTTCGGATAGTTTTATGATGAATTCACGTAGAGTTTCTATTTTATCATAAATAATGTTCGTCCTTATTGAACCGTATTTTCTATGGATAATATAGAGTGGTATGCCGATACCATCACAACCGATGTCTTCCAGCCAAGGGTCTCTCAAGAGTGGTTCTATCTCATTCAGGCCAACATAGTTTCTGAAGATATAATACATCGTCCTGACATACTGGTCTGGTGAAACAGGAATGGCAAGTTCTTTCAATACTTTTTTAATTTGTTCTTCTAAGTATACCATAGCCTGGGGAGTGGATTTAATCGACGTTAATCCAACCTCTATAAGATCCATCAGTGTGGAGGAAATTTTCTCTAAAAATTTCTTTTCTTTATCGGACAACTCAGGTTCTTCTAAAAAATACCTCAATTGTTTGTCTCTTGGATCCCATTGTATATGGGCATAAGCGAATGGCAATATCAACGGATACTTGACATCAACCTTACTAGGATCATCCATTGGCGGTAGTTCTACAAAAGTTTTAGGGCTCTCTATCTGGAATTGAGGTAAGATTACTTCTTCTACCGGTTGTTTCGGCTGAGTCATCTTCCTCCATAAAATTCCTTTCAAGCCTTCAATTTTTGGAATAGCCATACCATCATTTAAGCATATGTTTTTTTCTAACAGATTTTCCTCTTTGGACGATATGGTAGAACCTGGCACACTTTGGACATACTCTCTGTTTTTCTCTCATCAAATGCAAAAATCTTCTGTCCATTTGTTTTAGTATGACTGGATCATTTATTCTGAAACCTCTGTATGATATGAAAGTTTTCCATCTTGGAACTTTTCTACCACACTTGTCACATCTTACTGATGCCTCTGCTCCACGCTGACGCGTGTGCTGGTATTTCCTCGTGTACGGGGCTGTTGATACTGGCAAAAAATCACCTTCCTTATCTTTTAATATTATTCTTCTTCCATCGTTTTAAAGGTTAAATTATTTATTCTTGTAATATGATTCATGGAAAAATATCCTGAGACTGTCTTGACAAAGGATAAAAAAGGTAATTTAGAGGTTAGAAACCTTGTTTCTCGTGGACATTTTGTGATGTATGATTATAGGGATGTTAAGGCATTCAAACAAGTGGAAGGTAACAAGAAAAAAATATACTTGAAGGATGAAAACGGTCAAATTTCAGAGTATTACATAATTCCTTTAAAAGCAGGAAATCGTTCTTTATTGATAACACCTGAAAAAGCAGAAGAAAAAACTAGAAAAGTTTGGAATGAAAAAACAAAAAAAGAAGATGATTTGTGGAAAACTTAAATAATGATGTTCTGTATATAGATGTGAGTAAAATGAACTTGAAAGAAAGATTAAAAAATGTTGGAAAATGTAGATGGGAATTACCTAAAGATGCAAAACCGGGGATGAGAGTTCCAGCTTTGTTTTTCTTGTCTGAAAAACTTTTAAAAGATGTTGAAGAAGGCGCAATCGAACAAGCAGCTAACATAGCTTTTCTTCCGGGAATTTACAAACATTCTATAGCATTGCCTGATATGCACTTTGGATATGGTTTCCCTATCGGTGGAGTTGCTGCTCTAGACTTTGAAAACGGTGGTTTATCACCCGGTGGAATCGGTTTCGATATTAATTGTGGAGTTCGTTTACTCAGGACAAATTTAACAGTCGATAAAATAAAACCAAAAGTAAGAGAATTGTTAGAATCAATGTTCAAGAATGTCCCTTCTGGTGTCGGGGAGACAGGGAAAATTAAGTTGAGTTTTTCTGAATTAGATGAAGTTTTAGTTAACGGTGCGAAATGGGCTGCTGAAAATGGTTACGGAACTGAAAAAGATTTAGAATTTTTAGAAGAGAATGGTTGTATGAAAGGTGCTGACGCAAATAAAGTTTCTAATGAAGCAAAGAAAAGAGGCGCACCTCAACTTGGAACTTTAGGGGCTGGAAATCATTTTCTTGAGATTCAAGTCGTGGATAAAATTTTCTTACCAGAAGTGGCGAAAGTTTTTGGGATTGAAAAACCTGGACAAGTTTGCGTTATGATACATACAGGGTCAAGAGGATTTGGACATCAAGTCTGCACAGATTATCTGAGAATTTTAGAATCAAGATTCAGGGATGAAATAAGAAGTCTTCCTGATAGAGAACTAGTTTATGCTCCTTCTGGAACAAAGGAATGTGAAGATTATTTTTCTGCTATGGCTTGTGGAGCTAACTATGCCTGGACTAACAGATCTTTAATCATGCATTGGATAAGAGAAAGTTTTGTAAATATCTTAGGAATGAAAATAGAAGATATCGGTTTAGAAGTAGTGTATGATGTGGCACATAATATAGGAAAGATTGAAACTCATGAAATAGATGGGGAGAAGAAAAAAGTTTATTTGCATAGAAAGGGAGCGACTAGAGCTTTTCCACCGGGAAGTCCTGAAATTCCAAAATCTCATCAAAATGTAGGGCAAGCAATTATACTTCCTGGTTCAATGGGAACTTCTAGTTATTTGCTTGTCGGAACAGAAACTGCAAAAGATACTTTCTATTCTACTGCTCATGGTGCTGGTAGATTACAATCTAGATCAGGGGCGTTAAGACATTTGAGGGGGGAACAAGTGAAAGCCGATCTAGAGAAAAGAGGTATCTTAGTCAAGGCTGCGACTTGGAAAGTTATCGCTGAAGAAGCTCCCGAAGTTTACAAAGAAATAGATGAAGTAGCGAGAGTGAGTGACGAGGCAGGGATAGGAAAACGTGTTGTAAGATTTTTACCGATAGGCGTAATCAAAGGGTAATAACCCTAAATAATAAACTAATTATTTAAGTGTAACAAAATTCAAAATTAAATTATGAAACATAAATTAAAGAACTGGATTTGGATAATCTTACTT
>JAPLUX010000014.1 GCA_026397455.1 Candidatus Aenigmatarchaeota archaeon
ATGATGAAGATGATATTTTAAAGGGGTTTGAAAAGAATTTTACCACATGGGAAGCACACAACGATGAAGTCTTAGTCTTACCTAAAACTTTCAAGGTCTTAGCGCATTCAGAAAAATGTAAAGTTCAGGCAATGAGGCACATTAAACTCCCAATATTTGGTATTCAATTTCATCCTGAAGTAGATGAGACTGAAAACGGTATAAGGATTTTCAAGAATTTTATACAAACCTGTAGAGAATGATTAGAGATTTATTTGTTTCATTTAAAATAATAAATGGGTGTCTTTATTTCAACATGTGCTATATGTTATAATAAAGTAACAGTTCTTTCAAAAGCCATCATAGGCGGAACTGTGATAGATTTGTGTGAAGATTGCTTAATCAAATATAAAGGCAAAAAAATAGATATTACTGAAGTGGATAAAATAATCATACATACTGATTTAATCCGTTCTTTCGAAATAAAAAAATGATAATAGGGGATTAAAATCGAATGCATAATCTGTGGAAAAAACACTTCTAAATTATTAAAAACAAAAATAGAAGGTTCTATCCTTGACGTATGTGAGAATTGTGTAAACTTTGGTGAACAGATCATAGAAGTTAACCCTGTACAAATAGAAAAAAGGAAAGAAATCGATATCTTACCCCAGTATGAAGAGGAAGAAACTTTCTTCGTAGAAAATTATGGGAAATTGATTATCGAAACTAGAGAAAAAAAAGGCTTGAATAGAGAACAATTTGCTGAAAAAATAAAAGAGAAAGAATCAGTTATAAAAAGGGTTGAGAATGAAGAGATGACGCCTGATGATGTTTTGGCTGATAAAATAGAAAGATTCCTTGAAATAAAATTAAAGAAACCTTATGAAAAAAAATACGTAGATAGGACGAGTAGAAAGAAAGCAGAACTCACGATTGGGGATGTGGTACAGGTTGAATAACAAGAAAAATACTTACAAAATATAGATTTTCTAAACTTTTTAAACTTATCTCATTCGAACACATACGATGGATTATAATGAATCTTTATTAAGAACTTTAACCTAATTAGTGGTGGGTTCCCATAAATCTAAAAAAGATAATTTCTGAGAATGGAACCGAATTAATGTGTTTTGATTATTCTTTCAACTTTACCAGTGATTTAGTAATAAATATTCCTACTGATTCACATAATATAAATGAATTTGAGGAGGGGTTATGATGAGTTTGAAAGGAAGGGATATAATTTCAATAAGGGATTTGACCAAAGATGACATAGAACTGGTTCTAAACACAGCAGAAAAAATGGAACCGTATGCAAGAGGGGAAAAAATATCTAAACTTATGGAAGGGAAAATATTAGAAACTTTATTCTTTGAACCTTCAACAAGGACTAGATTATCTTTCACGTCAGCGATGCAAAGATTAGGGGGAGCGGTTATGGGGTTCTCTGGAACAAGTATTACTTCGATAACAAAAGGTGAAAACTTAACTGATACAATAAGGACTGTCGAAAGATATTGTGACATGATTGTGATGAGACACCCTATGGAAGGATCAACAAGACTGGCAGCAGAAGTTTCGAGTAAACCGGTAATTAATGCCGGTGACGGAGGAAATCAACATCCTACACAAACTTTACTCGACCTTTACACTATTAAAAAAGTAAAAGGCAAGATTAAAGGGTTGGATGTCGTACTATTAGGTGACTTAAAGTATGCAAGGACGATGAGATCTTTATCGTTTGCTCTAGCAATGTTCGATGCAAACATAACTTTTGTCTCTCCAAAAGGTTTGGAAATGTCTAAAGATATTCTGACTGAGATAGAGGATATCTCTGGTAAGAAACCGATTCAAACGAATGAAATAGAAGCTGGATTAAAAAAAGCAGATGTAATCTACATTTGTAGGATTCAGAAAGAGAGGTTTGAGGGCGCAAAGTACTTCGATCAAACATTCTACGGCGTGCCTGTAAGAATGGCATTGTTATCGTTGATTAGTGGGGTGATATAAATGGGAGAAGAATTAAAAGTAAAGAAAATTAAAGATGGAACAGTCATAGACCACATAATGGCTGGAAGAGGGAAGAAAGTTCTCGACATATTAGGGATAGGTGATGGTTATCCTAACACGATTGCACTATTGATGAATGTTTCAAGTGAAAGGATCGGACATAAGGATATATTAAAAATTGAGAACAGGACTTTGAAGAAAGAAGAAGTCGATAAAATAGCATTGGTCGCTCCTAATGCCACATGGAATGTGATAAAAGATTTTAAAATCATGAAAAAGAGTAAGATTGAGCTTCCAGATATACTCGAAGGAGTGTTGAAGTGTCCCAACCCTAAATGTGTCACGAACAGTGATGAACCAATGACAACAAAATTCATGGTTGAAGAGAAACAACCTGTGCGGTTAAGATGCAATTATTGTGAGAGGCTGATTGATTTAAAGGATGTTTTGTAAACATTTATTGTTTTAAATGTTGTTCATTTCTTCAGTTCTGGTCTTGAATGCTTGTTAAAATAGTGTTCAGCTTCTGTAAAAGATTTTTCTTCTGTTAAATTGTCTATACGTTGTTCTGGGTTGTCTATACTTTCTAATAATTCGTCTATACGTTTTGTTAATTCTTCAGATACGTTTATATTACGGTCTTTTAATAGTTTCAGCTTGTTTTCTTCAATTCTAATAGTAATTAATTTGTTTTTCATAATCAGAATTATGTCTATACGTGTTTTTAAGATTTTCTGATAACAAAATCGTTCCTGGAGTTGTTGTTATCAACAAATAACAAAAAACAATTAATGTAATTTTGATTAGCATTAGCCCATATTTTATTAGTAGGTATTGGTGTTGTTTTTATTTGGTTAGTTAAATAACATTAAAAGATAGGTTTTTGTTCTTGAGAGAGAAAGATTAATTATGAAAGTTAAAGTGATTAAGAAAAAGAAGGAAGAAGTTGAAC
>JAPLUX010000117.1 GCA_026397455.1 Candidatus Aenigmatarchaeota archaeon
TTAATCGAGCTTTCTGTTGAAATTCTCCCTGAGAAGAAACTCAAAAAACCAGAAGGATTATCGATAGATAAAAATCTTTTAAGTGAAATAACCGGTATCTGTAATAAAAAAGGAGAACAGCTCGGGGACAGCAAAAAGAACAATTTAAAATTCCGCATTCACAGCGACATAGAAATGAGCAGGAAAGCCTATTTTACCATTAAAGCCTTACAAAAAGAAGAAGAAATAATAAAACGCCAACAGAAATCATTTGAAATTATTTATGGAGAATTTGTAAAAAAACAGAAGGAAGGACTGGAATCTTTTCTTTCACATATGTCAAGGGACGTTAACGATATTTATCAGTTTATGCATCCTGGCGAAAAAGTTGAAGATATCAGGTTAACTCCTCTTGAAAAAAACGATGAATTAAGCGGTATTACGATTGATTATAAATTTTTTAACAACCAGGCAACACCGCCCCACAAATATCTGAGCGAATCTCATTTGAATAGCCTTGGACTTGCTTTGTTTTTAACATCAGTTAAAACATTTAATAAAAAAAATGAATTCTTTATTTTAGACGATGTGATATCAAGTTTTGACACTAATCATAGAAAACGCTTTGCCGACTTGTTAGTTGAAAAACTCCCAGATTATCAAATTATTTTGCTGACGCATGAAAGAAACTGGTTCGATTACGTTAATAACTTGGTTAAAAGAAAAAACTGGAAAGTAAACATGGTAAAATGGAGCGAAGAGAAAGGAACATATATTGATGAACCCCCTGAAAAATTAAAAGAAAGAATGGAAAATAAAATCAAGAACAGTGACGAATACGAATTAGGAAACGAAATTCGGAAATATTTGGAAAATATCCTTAAGGTTATTGCGTTGAATCTGGAAGTCAAAGTGAAATTTTTGTTTAATGATAAAAACGAAGATAGGATGTCCCCCGAGTTATTAAACGAACTGAAAAGCAAACTTAAAAAACACAAATGCTCAGAATTAAAAGACAATCCATTGATTGACAGATTAATTCCGTCTCTATCTATTGGAAATAGAAATTCTCATGATAGCTCAATTCAGCCAAGTATGGATGATTTCAAAGCATTATGGAAAGATGTATTAGAACTGGAGAATTTATTTTATTGTTCATCTTGCCAGAAACCAGTCTCACTGAAAAATTACGATTCCGTTAATAAAAGAATAAGATGTGTTTGTAACAGTATTAATTATGAGTGGAGAGAAGAATAAGAAATTTTTACCGGAAATCTTTCTTAAAATTGGAGAGAAAACATTTATTTACCATAATGTTATAATATTTCTTGGGGAGTCGAATATCGGTAGATAATTTCCCAGACTAATTTTCTTTTATCTACCCCTCCCAGACAATGACTCCCCGTATCAAATGTTTTCATCAATAACATATTCAAAATCAACATTTGGTTGAATAAACTTATAGCGATCTAATTGAACATCAGTATCAAAATCTCTAAATGTATTCCATTTTCTGCTCTGAATTTCAATTGGTTTATCTATGATTTTTACCCATAATCTATGTGGTCTATTGAGATTTCTTGATGGAGTGCGAGTTTGTTCCGGTGATTCAAAAGGAGTATCATTATACCTATAGTTATTTTTCTTGACCGATAGAATGTGTTCAATAAGTCCGGTTCCATGCCCATAACTTTTATCCGCAGGATTCTTTATGCTATGGACATAAATATGAAAAGAATCTTGGTTATCCAGTGTTGCTTGTTTAGGCAAATTAATTTTATACGTCCATCCATACCAACAATAACCATATTTGTCAAAAATATCTTTGATTCTCTCAACATATCCAGGGCGTGATGCCCCAAGAAGAGCAAGTTTCTTATTCATAATGCCTCACCTTGATGGTAATCAGTATTATTATATTACTTAAAGATATCTGTTCTCCATTAATTTGATGGTAATATGATCTCTGCTCATTTGCTTGAAACGTTTAGTGATTGTTATATTGCCAGTTTTGAAATAGGTGTATATAGAATAGAAATATCAGATGGAAATGAGTTTAAGAAAAATAGACTATTGAGTAATTCGTTTGATGCTTTGTTATATTTTACGCAGTATGCTCATGAAAGACAAGGAGCAAATAGTAATTTTTCAAGGTATCACAGAATAGCATTGCGGAAATCCCTTAATGAAAGGATTTTTAATGATGTTCTTTTGCAGGATAATAAATTTCCTGAAAATGTTTGGAATGAATTTAAAAATTTAACAAAAGATAGAATTACAGGTATTGAATATCCAAATGAATCACATACAATTGGTGCTATCAGAGATATTCTTATTCATCTTAAGAAAAATAAAGAATCGAATATCATCCTTCTGTTAAAGCAATATTCATTAGAAGATGCAAGTAATTTCTTAATGGAATTAAAAGGCATTGGTGAAAAAATATCAGCCTTATTTCTGAGGGATTTACAAGAATACTTTAATTTTTGGGAACCAAATAAGTCAAATTATTTTCTCATTCAGCCTGTAGATAGATGGGTGAAAAGATTATCAAAAGAATGTTGGTCTGATTTTATCCCTTCAGATATACACGATAATAATGCGAAGCAAATTACGGAATTATGTTATCAAGATAATGTTAATCCTATTCACTTCAACATGGGAGCATGGTTCATTGGTAGCCACTATGAAGAATTATGTCGTTTTCATAATATTCCAGAGGAACAAACAAACAATTTAGAACATTGCATAAAGGAGTTTAATAGAGACAAAATAATAAGAGCACTAAAAAAGTATCTATCAGATTTTAAAGATGGAAATACATTCTATTTCTGAATTCTCTTCATAAAATCTTATTACAGGATAAACGGGAGTTTGGTCTTATGGATAGTAAAAACGAATATCAAGGTATGTGGTGGCTTCCAGAAAAACCCGAAAATAAATTCGTAGGTGCTCTCACATTTCCCCAAAACGAAGGAGCAGAACTAAGAATTATAGGTTGCTTCGATAAACATAATTTATTAGAGCCAATAATAATTCTCGGAGAAACAACAGATGGAAAAAAAATCTCTCTCATTAATTGTATACAGACTGATTTAAGAACGAGTCATCCTGGTGGAGAGACCTCTGTATTTGAGATTGATTTCATATTTATTGGTGTTCATTTTTTAAAGATTGAAGATGTTAAATTTAAAAGTCTCTCTGTTCATTTTTCTTATTTAGATGAATGGCTTGATTTTAAATCCTTGAATGAAAGGAATGGAGCGAATGGAGAAATTATAATCTCTTTTAAAAAACCAGGATCGGTAAAAACGAAATTGAAAGATGGAACTGAAATTACTATCGATATTGTTGGTAATATTGTTCATCCGCCAGATATGCACACTGAACTCCGTCTCAACAGTAAAAGCTTCATAATAATAAAACCTCAACAAGAAAAATCTTTTCAAGAATTTAGGGGGATCATTCGAACAATTCAAAATTTTATAACATTAGCATTAGGTGAAGAGGTATCGGAACCACTTTCTATAACGGGTATAACAGAAGTAAATAAACAACTTATCGGTGGTCAACCTTATAATCCACCAGTAACTATTATCAATCGATTTGTAAAATCCAATAATCATAAGAAGATGATGAAACACAAGATGATTTTTTCCTTTGATACTATTTCTCATAGATTTTCGGCATTTTTAAACACTTGGTTTGAAAATGCCTCCTCTTTTAAAACTATATTCGACTTGTATTTCGGCATCAAATACAATCCCAGTCTTTACGTTGATAATCAATTTCTCAATTGTATTATAGCCGTCGAAGCCTTTCATCGATATGATGTCGAAGGAGAGTATTTATCGGAAGCAGAATATGAAACTATACGACAAACACTCGTCGATGCGATACCTGCAAGTATTGATAAGTTTCATAGACAGAGTTTAGAAAACAGAATAAAATATGGTTATGAATATTCGATGATAAAACGACTCAGCGAAATTACACAGACATATGAGAAAAATATTGGTATGTTTATTGATGATACTGCTCTTTTCAATAAGCAGGTTGTTGATACAAGAAACTATATGATTCACAATACTCATGCACCAAAAGAGAGTGTTTGTGAGGGAAAAGACCTCATTATTTTAACAAAAAAATTAAAGTTGTTATTGGAGGTCCTTCTTCTAAGAAAACTTGGTTTTACTGAAGAGGAGACGAACAATCTTATCTCTAAACATGAACGATTTAAACTGAAATATATAGAAAACAGTGTCATTTTAAGTTACATTTAAAGTTCCTGAATGGTTAGTCAAGAATTAATAGTTAGCAAATGATATGAATTAGATCAATCCTGATGTGTGTCAAAGGAGACATTATATGGAAACAAACGAACAAAAAATAATCAATTTTTTATCACAAGGAATTAACAAAGATTCTGGATACTGTGATGATTGCCTCTCGAATAAGTTACAAATTAAACCAAGACAGCAGATAAATCAAATATGTCGTAATTTAGAAAACGATAGAAAAATATCAAGGATTAAATCAACTTGTTATATCTGTAAAAACTTTAAAATATCGAATTTTGTAAAGACGGATGTTGATGGAGTTAAAACAGTTCAGGGTTTTTCCATGAATAAAACAAAAGCTTCTGCATTTGAAACACATAATCAAAGTAATAAATGGAGTTATGAAAACGAATGGTTCGAAGAAACAAACATTTCTCGTAAGATAAGAGATTACTTGAAAGAAACCGGTCACGAAATTATCAGATTTAACGATGACAAACGACAGAAAGGGCACGATATCGAAGTAGTCAAAAATGGCATAAAAACAATCATTGAAGTAAAAGGATATCCATCTGAGTTTTACGTCGGAACTGAAAAACAAGGCAAGAGAAAACCAACATATCCAAATCTACAAGCAAAACATTGGTTTTCTGAGGCATTGTTATCATTATTATCTGCAAAATGTGAGGCTTGGGATGAGGTTACAATAGCAATGGGTCTTCCCAGATATCCAAAATATGAAGAACTTTGTTCAAGAATAGCAACTTTGAGAGAAAAACTTGGAATGAAAATTTATTTTGTAGATTGCACAGGAAAAATAGAGGAAAACTAATCCAGATGGAAAACATTAAGCCAATGAATACATATTATTTTTACAAATGTGGATTAACATAAAATCTTTACCGCTCATCTTAGTTACATTAGCTCTTGTGGTTCCTTTACCTCTGATTTTCATCGTTAATGGACCATTGTGGCTCGATGTCAATTTCATATTCTGGTTTATTCTTTTTTATGCATTAGGGATATCTGCCTATTCATTGTTAAAAAGGCTTACATTAGAAGCTACGATCCCGTATCTGCTTGTGATTGGGGCTTTATTCGTTTTTTTGATTGATGTTAGTATAAGAAGGGGAGACGAATGGGTCCGTTATGTCTGGCTTGTGTTTTCACTTGCCATAGCATTTATTTCTGTGTTTTTTTTGATTTCCGCAACATTGCCAATGACAAAAAAGTATGCTAATAGAGATACCTTCTGGAAAAAACATCGAAAAAATACTGCATTTCGTATTGCCATCATCTTATTATCTATTTTTCTTGTTTCTAATATTACATTATTTTTTTTCCCAATCGCTGTTAATCCATTAATTCAATGGAAAGCAGAAAATAATGAAGTCCTATTGAATAAGATAACTTCAGAATTAACGCAAAATCAATTTTCTCTTGAAGGGAAGGCTCATGCCATTTGGGAATGGTTTAATCCAATAAAACAAAATATGTTCAATACATGGAGACCTCCTGCATTCCATAATCGTTTTGATAATACTGTGTATTGCTCTCTACTGGGTGAATTTCCCTATTTTTTATTATGCGTTAGACGCACTGTCGATGTGTCTCCTCTTTGGATTTTAACCAGTCGATGTGGAAATTGCGGAGAATATGCCGCACTTTACTCCGAAATCGCTCATTCAGCAAATTTAACAGTTAGAACAATTCAACCATTTGAAATGGACCACACCTGGGATGAGGTCTTAATTGATAAAAATAATGAAACATGGATTATAGTCGACCCTTCCAGATACAAGTTTGATGTCGACCCACATAGTTATAAAAATGAAAGCGGGAATTTCTCCTATGTATTTGCTCAATACTCTGGCTCATCTGATGAAATAGATGTTACGAGAAATTATACTGAAGTGGCTTATGTCAATATTTCAACTGTTGATATTTACGGAAAACCTGTTTCTAATGTGAGTATAAACCTCATCTCACATAATGATAATGGTGGAAGAACCGGTCGTAATTTCAAGACAAACGAAATGGGTTATATAAATGTCGAAATTGGGGTAGGAAAAGTTTCTTTTGACTGTTCGGTGAATATCAACAATACTACTCTTCTCAATTCAACAAAAATAATTACTTTGTATGAAGAAGAAAATTACAATTTATCTATTGTTATGGAACAAGAACAGGAGATTATTCAACCATCAACATCTTTTAATTTATTACAAGATGTGTATTTTACAATTTTCCTAATCTTTGTTTTAGGTTTGCTCGACCAATATCTGACCATAAAAGGTCATCAAATATATAGAAAAAAATATGCTGATTATGTTGAATATGAGCGGTATGAATTAAATCCTCAATGGCGAAATCTTGAACAATCAAAATATAATCCAAAGCATCTACTGTTTTTAGTATTGATTGCAGTTATGGTTTTTATTATCCATTCGATTAATCTTAACTTGTTTTTTGTGTTTCAGGGATTTTTCATTTCACTTTTTTTAATAATTTTGACAAGGCATCTTACCGGTATCGTTATTTTTAGTGAGGTAAATAAGAATCCAAACTTATTATCTGGAAAAATAAGGCAGACTTATCTTTATCGTCTTAAAATTTCAATTGTAGAAATGATAGGTTTATTAATTATTTTATTGGTCATCTTTATCTTTGTTCCATCCTATTTTACATTTGGTGTTGTTTTAGGACCACTATTATTGATTATTCAGTTGTTTCTCTGGAGAAAAAAGTCTTAAAATTAATATCTAATATATCTGTCAATGACTATCAGGTCGGTATTTTGGTGCTCAAATGCCCCTTCCAGAGAGAAACATCTTCTTAGGATTTTGAAATCTCTCCTTATCACAAACTATTTTTACCGGTAAAAAGTAGATAATATCTCCTCCCCAGCGCTTTTTTAACATCCGTGGTGACGAAAAGGAAACGTAGGGATTACAGGAATTTTGTGACCTCGATTT
>JAPLUX010000164.1 GCA_026397455.1 Candidatus Aenigmatarchaeota archaeon
CTATTCTCGAATACACATTTCTTATTAAGTCTATTTGACACCTAATTTCTTCTTCATTAGTTCTTCAATTAATTGAGAGAAGCTTTTCTCTTCTGCAATTGCCCTCTGTTTGAACTTTTTGACCAGTTCTTTGTCCAAAAAGAATGTTACTCGCTCTTTCATAATTCAATAATTACAGACGTATGTATTTAAATAATAGTTTTCTTGGAAAGAATTGCACTTCAAGCTTAAATGCTTATTACATAATTATGTAATTAAATAATTAAATAAAAAGGAGGTGCATCAAATGTCAGAGAACGACGACACAATTAAATCGTCTCCAGATTGCAAAGTAAATGAATACGTCTGTCCCGGATGCGGGGCAGACGTAGAACCGTTATTCATAAAGTGGCTAAACAACCTAAGCGGCGCACAAAATTGTGATCTTAAGGAGTTTAGATGGAAACTGAAAATTGCCGAAACCACTTTGAGCATGGTGGGAATACGAGTAGGAGAAGATGAAATATCTGAGAAGCTCTTGCAACGCATGCAGTCAATAGTGAACAAGAAAATGACTGAGAGTGAGAGACAGAGGTATGAAGATGAGATTGACATGTTAAGGAGAACGATGGAAGAGAAGCTAGCCCATAAGGATGAGACGATAAGACAATTGGAGAGGTTCAGGGGTGAACTCGCTGACAAAGAAAGGCAGAAGTTGAATGAAAGGATTTTGCACCTTGAGGAACTGAAGAGAGAAAAGGAAAAGGACTTTGAGAAACTAGAGAAAGAATATGGCGAACTCAACGCCAAACTAAGGCATAACCCGTCAGCCATAGGATATGGAGCCGAAGTTGAGTTGAAGGAAGATCTGAGTGCCAACTTCAGCATGCAACGGTTTGAAGATATTGCTCAAACAAGAAAGCATGGCGACTTACTGGTGGACTTCAGGACTGAAATGGAAAGTGGGTGGGTAAACACTGGCATGAGGCTGGTTGTAGACAGTAAAGACAAAGATAAGGTGACTAGGGCAGACATCGATAAGCTATGTGACGATATGAAATACTGGAACGTGGAAATTGGGCTGATTATTGCAGCTGACGAAAGCCAGTTGCGTCTCACGGATAAGCCCTGCGGTTTGATTCCTGTGGAAATGGGTCTGATAATAATAACATCTAAGACATGCAGAAACCACCATCTTGTGCTCAAACTGTTGGAAATTTTTGCGAGAGAAAAATACATTCAGAAGATGAGCACAGAGGTCTTTAAGCAAATCATTCAAAACAAAAGCCTTTACAATAAAATCAGTGCTTTGTTTGATTACAAGGGATACATAGATAGAATTGAAGATTATTTGGGAAAGACAGAACACGTAGTCAAGGAATTGGACGACTTCCTTGAACCCAGACTCAAGGAGATTTCATCTTTGATCAATTCGCTGGTAGAGGAAGGGTATGTGCCGCAGAAAGCCGAGGTGGTGATATAATGGAAAAAATATTAATGGCTGTATTAAAAATCCCAGATTTATTCGATCCAGAAATTGAGAACTATTTCGAATGCACATCGTGTGGCTGCCACATATTTTACAACAAAGTGCCATTAAACGATGAAGGTTGGACATTTGCTTGTAGCAACTGCGGGAAGGTCTACACTTCACTTTGAGAGGTGCGCCAAATTATGACAGAAAGTTATATATCCTTACGATGCGTTTTTCTCGTTTCAAAAACTGCATCGAAAGGATTTAAGCGTTTTTTGAGAATAAGATTATTCGGAAAAAATTTGACATGAAAATTTCCCAAAAGTAATACGCAAGGTGATGATATGGATTACGAAAAACTGCTGAAGGACAGAAAGGCGAGAGGCATAGGAATACTCAAATCCTCCAAGCTTACATTTCTTGGTAATTTCGAATGGTCTGTCCCATCACAAAGCAGTCAGAGTTCTTATACAGTCAAATACGACAAACATAGGAATATCGTAACATGCAACTGCCCAGATTTTGCAAGCAGAAGGATAAAGTGCAAGCACATTTGTGCAGTCGAGTACATGCTTACAAAAGAAATTGAAAGAAAGAGAAATTTAAACATAGCCCAACCAAAAAGAATAACTTATTCGCAAGATTGGGTTGCATACGATCAAGCACAAACTAACCAAAAAGCACTATTCATGGAACTTCTGAATGACTTGTGCATGACTATACCACAAACGAATAATGGCATCGGAAGACCCAAGCTTCCTTTGTCTGAAATGGTGTTCGCTTCAACTCTTAAAGTCTACACTACTTTTACATTGAGGAGATTTATAACTGATATTAACAGAGCTAAAGAGAAAGGGTTCATAAGCAAAATCCCTCATTATTCTACTGTCGCTTTGTATATGGAAAGCGAGGATCTTACGCCGATAATCAAAAGAATGATCAAAATATCAGCATTGCCATTAAGATTGATAGAAACTGATTTCACAGTAGATGCAAGTGGATTTTCTACATCACGATTTGACAGATGGTTCAATTTCAAGTTTGGTAAGAAAACTAAGAAAAGAGTTTGGATTAAAGCACATCTGATGAGTGGAACTAAGAGCAACATAGTGACATCGGTAGAAGTGACGCCATCGTTTGAAGCTGATACGAAGTTCCTAAAACCTTTATTATCTGAAACGGTTGAAAACTTCCAAGTGAAAGAATTGTCAGCAGATATGGGATATTCCTCAAGTGACAACCTGCAATTCATAACTGAGCAGAACGCAACACCATACATACCTTTCAAGCTCAATGTAAAAGCCAGAGTATATACGCCTCAAATCTGGAGAAAAATGTTCTCTTTCTTTTTGTTCAAACAAGAGGAGTTCTTACAGCACTACCACAAGAGAAGCAAAGCCGAAACTGTCTTCCATATGATTAAAAGCAAATTCGGAGATTCAGTAAGAAGTAAAACGCCAACTGCTCAAATAAATGAGGTTTTGCTTAAGGTTCTGTGTCACAATATCTGTGTAGTAATACAAGAAATGTTTGAACTTGGAATTAAGCCGAACTTTTGTGTTGAAAAAGGCTAAAATCTGTTGAAAATATAAACCAATTTGATTAATTATTCAACAAAGCCGTGTCTGATGTAAAATTTAAATACATAAAAAGGCTTATTTTTTTCATGATTTTAAAGGATACTATCCGGTCCCGCTAATTCTGAATTTGCTTAGTTTAGATTCTATCTGAACTTTAAAATTCTGCTCATTGGAGGTTAATAAAATGGTTGACTTAACAGATCGAGAAAAAAAGATTGTAGAGGCATTAAAAATGCTCGGTGCAACTGCCGAGGATAAATTGAAGACTGCAGACGACATAGCAAGAAAAGCAGTGTTGCCAAAGAACTTTGTGGCAAACGATTTGATGATGCTAGCGAACAAGAAAGTCGTGAAGAGAGTTGTCAGAGAAAAAGCTGCAGGTTACTTCTTGTTGCCTGGTTTTTAACAAAGGGTTTGGTTTTTAGAGAATTGAGTTTTTGTTAAGGGTTATTCTTTTTGTAGATTGCTAAAGTTGGTAAACTGAAGGATGGTTTATATTTTTATTATCTAAAAAACAAATATTATTAAATGTCATACAAAAAATATGCCATATTCCTGATCGTTTTAATAGGTTTGGTTTTATTCCTGTCCTTTTTATTAACATCCATGACTTCAATCCATGATGTTTCACTTTCAATATCAGGGCGTGCTTCTGTAGTGACAGAAAAAGACGTACCATCAGCAGTAAACAGGTTTTTAAAAGAGAAAAAAGTGCTGTTCGACGTGAAGAACAACAACACTTGCTACTGGATTATTCCTGGACGTGATGAGAGTGGTCATTTCATCGAAATACAAGAATTCGGTAGAGAATTTGGCGATTGTATAGGTGTTCCTAGAAACAGCACTCAGATTAGAGTAGATAAAAAGTTTGACATGTACAGCCAAGGATGCGTATGCAAAGGAAGTTATACTTTAGAACAAATGCCTAGCGGTTTAAAGGTATCGAAATCTTCTATCGTATCGACTAGACAAAGGCTGTCTTTAGGTCTAGACAATTTCATCCAAAGCCTATCTAATATCTTCACTAAAAAAAATTGATTTAATGAAAAAAATAATCAATATTGCATTCTGTCTGGTTTTCATCTACTTGTTCGTATCTCCCTCTTTTAGTTCAAGCATCGTTTTTGGTCAGGAACTAAAATCATGTGCTGATGTTAGGAAATGGGAGTATCAAAATTTTCCATCAGTGACTTATACACCTTATCCTGTCAACATTACTTATGACACGGCAGGTGGAATCATAAATGCTACATACCTAGTTTATGTGAGTAGACCAAAGGATAATATTGACGTCA
>JAPLUX010000078.1 GCA_026397455.1 Candidatus Aenigmatarchaeota archaeon
ATTTTTATCGAAAACTATGCTATGAGAAATTAATGATTTATTGTCACTTGATATTGCCACAGAACCTGGTAAGTTTGTGATGGAAAAAGCAACACAATCATGAATTCTTTTGGAATCCGTACTCAATTTAATTCCTTTTATGTCTGGCTGGATTCGCCTTGAAAATATAAAATAAATCATGTAAGCGATAGCTTTCACGATCTCGATTAAATACATTGGTATCAACACTAAGAATTTATCGACTTTAACTTTATGGGGTTTCCCAGAACTTAATTTTAAAACAATTCCTGCAGTTACAAGACTTACTATTAAACCGGATATTAATATTTGATTATCATATCCGGATATTAGAAGCCAAAAGACTAAACCTAAGATCGTTAGAATAAAGAATAGTGTCAGTCTATTCATAGAACTAAATTTAGCTCTTTTAAGCTTAAATTTAACTACTATGTATATAATTGTGATTACACCCAAAAAATAGATTTTAACAAAATGAAAAATAATTTACTTGGATAGTTTTTTAATCAAGTAATTTGCATTAATTTCAGTTATTCCTAATTCTTTTGCAAATTTCTTGTAATCATTGCCACATTTCTTTATTGATTGTCTCAACTCTTCCTCGATTTCTTTCACTTGTAATAGAGTTTCAACAACTTTGTCTGGGTTGACACCGATAGAATCAAGATGCATCACTAAGAATTTTATGAACTCTCTTCCCAAGTCACTCGGTGCTTGTCCACATATACCGACTGTCCTTGCTGGTTCCATCGAATGTGCTCCCTCTGCTAACATCTCTATAGATTTCACCACTGCAGGGTTTGATTCATCGAATTCCCATGCCAATATTTCACAGTCTCTGTCTATACCTAGAGTCAACTGGGTTAAATCGTTACTTCCGATACTGAAACCATCACAATACTTACTGAACTCTTTCGGGACTATACAAACACTCGGAATTTCAGCCATGAAGATTATATCAGGCGTTTTCAAACCTGTCTTCTTGAAAATTTCTTTTATTTCTTTTGTAACCATATCAGCTTCTGCTATTGTTCTTACAAACGGGACCATCGGTACAGCATTTGTCAAACCTAATTCATGTACTTTAACGAAAGCTTTCAATTCTAAGTTAAACGCATCACGGAATAGTTTGCTGACATACCTTGATGCTCCTCTGAAACCGATCATCGGGTTACTCTCTCTAGCTTCCAATTCAACCTTCTTAATTTCTATTTTATCAAATCCACAGATTGGACATTTTTTCTGTTCCTTCAAGGATATGCTCCTTCCACATTTACAATTTATCTCATAGTATGTTGCTCCTGGTAATGATCCGTATTCGTTCGTCTTGAAATCACTGAACCTGACAATAATTTTGCGTGGATAGAATGCACCTGCTATAATAGCTATACCAGTCTTTAATCTTTCAACGTATTCCTCTGAAAGAGAATTGATGAACGCGTACCTTTCTTTCACATCCTTTGCCCATCTATCAAGTCCAAATTCATCTGCTCTCAATGCGAAAACAGGATGTAATTCTGCACTCGATACGACAAATTCTATCCTGACCAATGAACTTCCCTGAGATGGTAATTGACTGATGTTCAAAGCTTCGTCAGGACTACCTATGTTCACCATCACTTTTGTAGTAGTCTTTGGAATCTCTTTCAACTCTACTTCTTGAACTTCAAAAGGTATTTGTCCTTTATAGATTCTTGCTTCACCGGCTGAACAGTCCAATGTTATAATGTCATCATCATTCATGTTGAGTGCACCAATAGTACCTACGGCACAAGGTATCCCTCTCTCCCTTGAAACGATAGCTGCGTGTGATGTTCTGTTTCCTCTTTCACAGATTATCGCAGAAACTTTTTCTAAACTCATCACAACTTCCCAGTCCGGTGTAGTCATCGATGTAACTAGTACAGGTTTTATTCCTTTCTTGTTGTATGCTTCAACTTCTTCTCTAGCTTCTATATGATCTTTAGCTTTAACGACTGGACCGGATGCTATCTTCGTCCCAACTGGTATACCAAGATAGATTGGTTTTTCTTTTGGTTTTTCTTTTAGCTTGAAAAGACTGAGGACTGTCCTAGTAGCATGAACTGTCTCTGGTCTGGCCTGTGTAATCCAAGCTTTTCCATTTTCAATAGCATACTCTACGTCCATCGGTCTTTTGTAATTCTTTTCTATTATTGTAACATGTTTGGCAACTTGGTTTGCTTCATCCAATGTAAGAACTCTAGGGTCACGTAGACCAGCAGGAATTGTGATGTTTTCTCTAGTTTTTTCATCGTAGACTAACATTTCTTTTTGTGGACTTTTTGGTGGTATTATACCGAGTAATCTTACTTCAGGTTCTTTTAAGAAAGCTACCCATGAAGCAGTTTCTTTTCCTTGAACAATCATTTCTCCTAAACCGTAAACACCTTGGATGACACCGACGTTTCGGTTACCGGTATCAGGATCGATTGAAAATGCTACACCGGCTTTTTCCGAGTCAACCATGACTTGAACGACGACAGATATCAAACCTCTTTTTAGGAGTTCATATTCTGAAAACTCCAACACTTTTTTCTTTCGTAAGTTTTGTCTGTAGTCTACAACTCTCCAACCAAATGCAGAACCGATACATCTCAGGACATTTTTAATGACGTCATCAGTATTTAATTGAACATTCAAATAAGTTTCAAATTGACCAGCGAAAGCAGCAGTAGCCATATCTTCAGTTATACCAGAACTTCTAACGGCCACTCTGTTCCTACCGACATGTTTTTTCATTGCCTCGATTTTTTTAGTCAACACCTCTAACAATTTTGGTTGAGTTTTTATGTTCTCTATATAATTCATGATTTGATTGGCAATCTTTTCAGCTTCTGTTTCATTGTCTTTAGATAATGTATTATCCAATTTTTTAATTAGTTCTACGACATTTTTATCGTTCAACAGTATTTTGGTGAATTCTGTAGTGACCATTATTGCATACGGTATATTATCCTTTCCCAAAATATTGTAAAGTTTAGCTAAGTTAGCACCTTTACCCCCTGTTAACCTTCCATCAGAAGCAATAGGTTCTTCCATACCAACGACTAGATTATCATCAACCATATTTTTCACCTCAACAATCGCGTCCTTTTAAATGCAAATAATATTATAGTATAAATTTAAATTTTCCATTCTTACCCCTATTAACATAATTAAAATAAATAGCTTGTTTATCGTGCAAGATAGGCAGGCATCCAAGTCTCATAGATCATTATCAAATGTTCATAATGGCTTATGACATGAGGAAATCTCTTTCTTAACTCATTGATTGTTCTATTAAATTGCTGATAGTTTTCAACCACAAACTCAAACTCCACTTCCCATGGTGCTAGACTTCGTATGTAATATAAGGAATTTGGGTGTCGCCTCATCCACTCGAACAATACTTTTTCATCTTCGTTAGATAATGATTTGAAATAAATGATCGCCTTGAAAAATTCTAATCCTAACTCATTGAAGTCAACTGCTATTCTATAACCCAGAATGATTCTCTTTTCTTCCATGCCTTTTATTCTTCTTCTGACAATCTCTATAGTAGAATTGACTTTTCGTACTAATTCTGCAACAGGGATTCTCGCATCATTTGCAAGTATTTCTAGAATTTTGTAATCTAGCTCATCGATTTTATTGTCTACTACATCACCACCCCAGACGATACATTTCCCGTCTGTATCATTCATGAAGAATTTTTTATTGTATTGTCTCGTATCTACCATCACACCGAGAACCTTTCTGACGATTAAATCTTTGAATTTAGAGAGAATGTTGTTTATCTCATTATAGTATTCAGTCACGCTCTTGGAAAGAATAGCAAACACACAGTCAAAAACACCATCAGAAATACCCATCCAGTAAATACTTTTTTGATTTTTCAAAAATTCATAAAATCGTTCTCTTTCTTTAGGGATATTCTCCAGTTGAAGGTAGACTTTGAACATGTGGTAACCTAACTTGTTGGGGTTGATCGAAGTAATGAATCCTTGGATTATACCTCTTTT
>JAPLUX010000012.1 GCA_026397455.1 Candidatus Aenigmatarchaeota archaeon
GGCATCAGGTTCAGATTCGACGATAGTCAAACACGTGTCAATCATTTTTGGTAAGTGTGCATCCGCCCCAACTGCCCTCGGTCTATTCAATTTTTTAGCAACAAAATCTGCATATCTGTCTTCAAACTTGAATATGTTCAATGAATTGAAAACTTCAACGATTCCATCTATATCTTTTATTTTGACACCAATACCTGCATGACGAATATCAAAAGCATGTGGAATGTAGACTTCACCACCAGAATCTTTAATCAAATCTTTTGCCTCTAACGCTGTTATTAATCTTCTAATTTTTTTCTCCATGCCTAAATCTACATCTAAACCAATCAAATGCCCATCGATCGTGTTTATTTCTATTCCACTTATTAGCAGGATTCCGTTCTTTTCGGCGTATTCTTTAATCTTAGGATAAGTACTGGTGATGTTATGGTCTGTTATTGCTATTACATTGATCCCATTTTTCTTTGCTATGTTGATAGCCTGCCTTGGAGTAATTATAGAATCTGTGACTATCCTTGTCCCTTTAGACTCAGTCGTGTGCATATGCAATTGAACGGTTAATTCCATGAGAATCAATTTCTCCGTATCTATTTATCCTTTTGTTCGTTCAAGTACATTTGAGAAGCAATGATATGTGAACATGGCTTGAGATGGAGGGAATAGAACTCGCAATCACAAGAAAATTCATTCTTTATTTTATCAAAAATGACGAAATGATCTTTTTCTTTACTTTTTACCAAAAAATGGGTCCTAAGAATATGGGTTCAGCCCGAGTTCTTTTTTAAACGGTAAATATTACATAATAGTCACAGCGTTGTTCTTACATGCAAACATTTCTCACATAGTTTTCAACATGATTGCTCTATTTTTAATGGGACCATCTGTTGAGAAGAGTGTAGGTGGTTTGAAGTTTCTTTTTGTTTATTTTTTAGGTGGTATGATTGCAAATTTAGCAATGTTCATCCCCTTTTTATATTCGCCCAATAGCGTGGGTATAGGCGCATCTGGAGCTATAATGGCTTTAATAGGGTTAGGAACATTCATATGTCCAGGTAAGTTGGTGATTTCTCAATTTTTAATACCATTACCATTCGTTGTGGTTGGAGCATTCTATTTTTTATCGAACGCCATGAATTTGTTTACACCATCACAGATTGGTTATCCTGTTCATGTGCTTGGGATAATAATTGGGTCTATTTTTGGTTTAGTTTGGTCTAGAAACTGGTTAAGAGGGATACTAATATTTATCATCACACTCATTCTGATAATATCTTTGCCGTATATATTGGCTATCGTAATCTAGGTAATATAATGGAAATTATAAATGATTTGAAAAAAATTAATGCGAAAAGAATTTTTGTTCAATATCCAGAAGGATTGAAGTTAAAGATTCAAGGGATTTGTAAACAATTTGAGAAAGAAGGGTTTGAAGTTGTAATTTCTTGCGAACCGTGTTATGGTGCATGCGATGTAAGGGATGAGGAAGCGAAAAGATTGGGTTGCGATGTTATTTTGAATATAGGTCATTCTAATTTTGGTGTTGAATCAAAAATACCAGTAGTTTATTGGGATTATTTCTATGATGTAAACCCGATTCCAATACTGAAAAAAGAGATTGATAAACTAAAAAAATTCAAAAAGATTGGAGTTGTAACAAGCATTCAATTTGTAAAATCATTAGAAAAAGTTGAAGATTTTTTGAAAAAAAACAACAAAGAAGTTTACATTCATAAATCATTGAAATATCCCGGTCAAATTCTTGGTTGTAATATAGATGCAGCAAAAAAAATAGAAAATAAAGTTGATTGTTTTCTGTATGTTGGGGCTGGTAAGTTTCATCCGCTAGGTGTTGCTATCAGGACTGAGAAACCTGTTTTTACTCTAGATTTTGAAAAAAAACAAATCTACAATTTAGATGAAGAAAAGATCAAATGGTTAAAAAAGAAAGCATGGCATGATTCTGAATTGAATGATGCAAAAAGAATTGGTATCATCATCTGTTGGAAAAAAGGTCAAAATAGAATTGATGAAGCAGAAAAATTAAAGAAAAAATTAGAAAAAGAAGGTAAAGAAGTTTACATATTAGCATTCGATAATTTTTCAACAGATAAGATTGAAGGTTTGAAATTTGATTGCTTGGTTAACATGGCTTGTCCTAGGTTGGATGATGAAATAATCTTCTAAAAAGATAAATTATTTACGTGGAAAAGATAATAGAAATTTGAAGAAATTAGAAATCAAGCTCATGGGTGTATAAAAAGGTTTTTGAGCATTTTTCAATCCTGAACCCAATTCTTTTGATGTTTTAGTAACCCCTAACTTTGTTTTCCAAACAATAAAAAACATTGAAAATATTGCTATGACCAAAATGATTAAAATGAAGATATAAATTCCTTCCATACAATCAAATTAAATATTAACTTTTGAAATATTTATCATTTGGTGTATACATGAAAAAAATAATTCTCACGATTCTGTTAATTTCATTTTTAACTATGCAATCCTCATATGCTTGGAGTGGGTACAATCACGAATGGATCTGCGAACAAATATACAGAACAAACAAAGAATTGAATAAAAAATTGGATTATAGTCAATTTATTAGAGGTTGTACAGCTCCTGATGTGGAATTCAAAGATACGAGATATCATCATTGTTATGCCGCTAAACAATGTCATACAATAGATGTCTCAAAAATTGAACCAAATAGCTTGACTTACTTTAGTGATATAAAAGATTGTGTTGGAAAAACTTATTTTGATTGTCCTAGTTTAGAAAAATTTGAAGAAGCCTTAAAAAATGCACAAAAAAATAATTTTTCTTTTTATGTCGGTGTCTCTACACATTATTTCACCGATACTTTTGTTCCTATGCACCAAATAATGGGTGAAGATTCTTTGAAATGTCATTTATCTTTCGAGAATGAGATTGATAAAAAATTGAAGAAAGAAAAATTCTGGACTGTGACTAAAGAATGTGAAATATATTTTCCTTGTAAAAAAGCTGGTAGTGTAAGTAGAAAATGCGATGAAAAATATGATGCTAATATTGTTTATTCCTATGAAAATATTGTTGATTTAGTTAAAAAAACAGACAAAACACTAAGTGAAAAGTTGGGTTTAAATTATGAGAGCGATTATTCTTATTTACTTAAAAAATATCCCACTGGATTCTTTGGGATGATAATGGATAGAATTGTTAATTTTTTCAGGAAGATATTTGGTTGATTCAAACGTTAACTAAAAAAAAGTTAGAAATAATTTTATCAAGATTGAAAGGAATTCCAAATCCAAAAGTAGAATTAGAACAGTATGAAATACCTGGAGAATTGGCAGCTCAAATACTCAACATCGCTTATCTTTCAGGGGATTTAAAGAATAAAATAGTCGTGGATTTTGGATGTGGTTCTGGCAAGTTAACAATAGGTTCAGTGTTAATGGGGGCAAAGAAAGCCATCGGTATAGATAAAGATGAAGATGTTTTGAAAATTGTAGAAGATAACATAAATTTTGCAGAAGATTTAACTAAACAAAAAATTCATGATAGAATAAAGATAATTTGCGAGGATGTATCAATTTTTGAAAAAGAAGTCGATACGGTAATTCAAAACCCACCATTCGGTATACAATCCCTACATGCCGATAGACTGTTCATTAAAAAGGCATTGAAATGTGGGAAAAGAATCTATTCATTGCACAGGCACTATGAAAAATCTCGTGAGTTTTTAAGTAGATTAATTGAGCAAAATAATGGAAAAGTAGAAAAGATTATAAAATTTAAGTATCGAATACCTTATATGTTTAAGTTCCACAAAAAACCTTATGTTATTTATGATGTGGATCTGTTCATAATTTCGAGGTTGAGATGATGGAATTGAAGACGATTAAAAGGGATACCAATTTTTTAGAAATTGAATTAAAAGGAGAAAGTATAGGTTTTGTCAATCTAATCAAAGAAGAATTATGGGAAGATGAGAACGTTGATGAGGCTGCATGTGTAAAAGAACACCCTTACATGGCCGAACCGAAATTATACATTAGAATGAAAGGGAAGAATACCCCTGAAGCTGCCATAGAAAGGGCTATCAAAAGAATTCAAGTGAAAGTAAAAGAATTAAAAGGTGAATTTGAAAGAGCTCTGAAGTCCTAAATTATTTAAGAATACTTGACTAAAAATATTCTAGATATTATGTACGAACCGTACGGGGAAGGAAAAAAGTTTAACATCAATATAGAGGGTTTGAAAGAAAAGATTAGAAACTTAAAAAACTTAAAGTTCAACAAGACCATCGCTATTATTATCGCTGTAATCGCTATTGCTGCTGTTGGTGGCATTACTGGTTTTGTATCTTTTACAGGTAAAGTGACAGAATTTACGTCAAAAATAACAGTTTTAGAAAGACAGATGGATGCATGCCAAAATAATATGACTTCTTGTTTTTCAACTTTAGACACAACTAGAAGTAGTTTAGAAACATCGCAAGCAGAAAACCAAAAATGTAACACCAATTTAGAGAGTTCAAAGGCAGATAATGAAAAATGTAACACTGAAAAAACAAGTTTGAGCCAAAATTTAACAGAAATGGAAGGCACGATAGGTGAATGGAAATCCAAGTATGATACGTTAACAAGTAATTATGAAGATTTGCAGAGTAAACATAGTACTATGGAACAGAACTATGCTACTAAAATTTGCTGCACGGGTGGATCCACATACTACTTTTTAAAAGATGGAATAAAAGTCGTGTGTTGCTTAAAACAGGATGTTAACTATTGTTCAGAGACACCAGAAAGTGCAGACATGATAAAGAAATTGACTTGCTAAACTCAGACAACTTTTAACCTTTTATCATTTTTGTTTAATGCAAGCTGCTATGAATCCTTTAAACAATGGATTAGGGTTCAAAGAACGTGACGTAAACTCTGGATGGAATTGACTTCCCATGAAATACTTCAATCTTGGTAGTTCACCAATCTGCATTATTTTTTTATCAGGAGTCATGCCAGAAAAAACAAAACCTTTTTCTTCGAGCGTTTTAACATACTTTGGGTTTATCTCATACCTGTGCCTGAACCTTTCTACTGAAGAAATTTTTCCATATAATTTATAAGCTAGAGTTCCAGTTTTTATTTTTACTGATTGTCCACCTAACCTCATAGTTGCTCCATACTCAGATTTTTTTATGTAATCTTTCTGTCCTGGTAAGAAATCTATGACAGGATAAGGAGTTTTTGAATCCATTTCGGTAGAGTTAGCTCCTTTCATCCCACAAACGTTTCTCGAGAATTCTACGATAGCCAATTGTAGACCAAGACATAAGCCAAGATAT
The DNA here is from genome assembly GCA_026397455.1 of Candidatus Aenigmatarchaeota archaeon. Lineage (GTDB taxonomy): Archaea > Aenigmatarchaeota > Aenigmatarchaeia > CG10238-14 > CG10238-14 > JASEGC01. The sequence continues at coordinate 5,330 of JAPLUX010000012.1, forward strand.
GGGATATTATTCTTTCTCACATATTCTATCGCTAGTATTTTACCTTCAACACCACTAAAACCAAACCCGCCAGGAACTATTATACCATCAAATTTCTTCAATATTTTTAATTTGCCTTTATTTTTCTCAAAAATCTTGGAATCTATCCATTCCATTTTAGGAATCACACCATAATACCAGCATGCATGTTTGATTGCCTCTATAACTGATATGTAAGAATCCGATAACTGGAATTGTCCTATATCAAAGTACTTTCCAACAATTCCAACCTTAACTATTTTTTTAGCGTTTTTAATCTTGTCGATGAAATCTTTCCATTTTTTAAGGTCTTTTCTTCTTTTCTTTAAGTTAAATTTTTTAAGAATCTTGTCACATATCTCTTGATTATCAAAAACTATCGGTAATTCATAAGGTATTTTCAAATCTGGATCAGATATGACATCCTCTTCTTTTATGTTACAGAACAAAGCAATCTTTTTTCTTCTCACATCGTCCAAAGGTTTTTCTGCTCTGCAAATCATGAAGTCTGGTTGTATACCTATTTCTCTCAAGTCTCTGACAGAATGCTGAGCTGTTTTAGTCTTCATCTCTCCAAGAGTTTTAACTATCGGTAAATAAACAACATGGATGTAAACAACACTTTCTCCTTCAAACCTCATATGTCTCGCAGCTTCTAAGAATAGAACGTTCTCATAGTCGCCTACAGTACCGCCTATTTCTATAAGTATGAAATCTACGTTTTCTTTAGCGATCTCTCTGAACCTTCTCTTAATCTCATCTGTGATATGTGGAATTGGCTGGACTGTTTGACCTAAATATTTACCAGATCTTTCTTTTTGTATAACTTCATAGAATACTTGACCAGTCGTTATGTTATGTGATTTTGGAATGTTCACGTCAAGAAACCTTTCATAATGTCCTAAATCCTGATCTATTTCACCGCCGTCCTCTGTTACCCAAACTTCCCCATGCTCTGTCGGCCTCAACGTACCAGCATCGAAATTGATGTATGGGTCGACTTTTGCCGCAGTAACTTTAAAACCAGAAGATTGTAATAGTTTTCCGATAGAAGCTGTTACTATACCCTTACCAAGACCAGAAAGTACTCCACCTGTAACAAAAATGTAATGTGGTTGCATAATATGAGTTATAGTTAAATGATTTAAAGCTTTACTATTAACAAAAATTACCATCTTTTTTTACTACATTCAAGCATTCTATTTTGAGTATGAGATAAATAGAAAATATTTGGGTTGTATTGTTTAACTGTAAAATAAAGGTTGAATGCTTCTTCGAATTTTTTTCTGTAATTTGGATCTTTTTTCTTTTCTAAATCAAGACCTATAGCATGCAAAACATCTGCCCTAAAAAGTAGGTTTTGAGGGGTTTCCGTTGATAATAAAAATTTTTCAGCAAATTGTATAGAAGAAGTACAACCATGTCTTTCTAAAATTTTTTTTAAATTTTCATTAGGTTCTTCTCCGTTTCAGATTTTTTTCCTTCTGTCATCAGTCTTAATAGAAGAAAATTAAGTTTTATAAAACCATTACTTGTTTAGCCATTCTCTATACTTTACTAATGCCCCCATCGTCCTGACAGCCCTTTCAGGAGTTGAAAAAACAGGAACTCCACCTTTCATGAGTTTTCTGCTTAATTCTTGACTGAACTTTCCACCTGCAGCACAAGCTATCAATGGTTTATCGTATTTTCTATGAAGTTTGACTATTTCATCGACCACTTCTTTTTCTAGAGTAGGAACTTGGAACAATGTTATTGCTATCACACCATCATATTCATTACTTTTCAAACAACTCTCTATAACAACTTTATAACGGTTCGCGTTAGTATCCCCTGTCAAATCTATAGGGTTGTGTAAAACAGCATAAGGTGGCATTACTCCTGAAAATTCTTTCTTTAATTTCTCAGATGGTTCTGGTAATTGTAAGTTTTGTCTGTCGGCCTCATCTGTCGCTAGAACACCGAAACCACCACCATCTGTTATTATAGCAATTCTATTTCCTTTTGGTAGAGGTTGAGTTGAAAACCCTCTTGCAAAATCAAAGAGTTCTTCCCATGTACTTGCTTCTATCACTCCTGTTTGTTTGAATGCAGCTGAGTATATTTTACTTGAACCACCTAAAGATCCAGTGTGGGATAGAACAGCTTTCAATCCTTTTTCAGTTTTTCCTGATTTTAGGATTATCACAGGTTTTTTCTTCGTGACTTTTTTTACGATTTTCATGAATTTTTGACCAGACGCTTCTATTCCTTCCAAATAAACAGTAATAACTTTAGTCTTATCATCATCGCCAAGGTATTCGAGAAAGTCACAATCATCTAAGTCCATTGCATTTCCGTATGAAATGAACTTGCTTATTCCCACATCTTCTTCTGATAGCCAGTCAAGGATGGTTGAACCGACTGCACCAGATTGTGATATGAATGCAATGTTACCTTCTTTCGGTCTACCACATCTCTCTCTTGACAAGAACAAAGTATCAACACGGGTATAAGGATCATATATGCCGATGCAGTTTGGACCTATTATTCTTGTATATGCACCTTCGATTATTCTTTTACACTTAGTCTCTAATTTTTTGCCTTCTTCACCAACCTCAGAAAAACCAGCAGATATTATGATTATAGCTTCAATCTTTTTTTTAACACATTCTTTCAATGCATCAGGGACAAATGCAGCTGGTACGACGACGACGACTAAATCCAAGTCATCTTTTACATCAAGAATAGATTTGCAGACATTTAACCCAAGAATAGGTTTGGTATCTGGATTGATAGGATATATCTTTCTTTCAAAACCGGCACCGAGGAAATTAGCGAGTATAGCATAACCTATTTTATCTGGTTTATGTGAAGCTCCTATTATCGCCACAGATTTGGGGTTGAAAAAATAATCGAGTTGTTTCATAAGAGATATTTTTGCTTTTTATTAGGATTAAATTTTGCTTTTTGATTTGAGAAAGCTATTTAAGAATATCAATTAATATAAACTAATTTGCAAGGGGTCTCTGGTCGGAAGACTACCGGCCTTCTGTTACCACAAGTCCGGTTCACGGTGGGACCATAGTCTGAAGGCGGTACGGTCTTATATTCAGGCCCTTATCTCGGACTGAGAAGCCTCGTCTCCCAGGACCAAATATATGTTGAACGGATGAGATCCGGAAGGAAGCAATCATAAGGCATGTGTTTGATGCTTGCGAGCTCGCGGGGTGGAGAAAGAGATTTGGATTAACCTGATTATGAAATCGTATCCACTGAAGGCATGCCCCTTGCATATTTATAGTGATAAAAATGAATGGGTGCGCAATAATTTTGCTCTGTTTGCTTGTCTTTTTGTTTGCTTATTCTTTTCTCTACAAAATCAACATACTTCCTGAAACTAGTATAGAAAAAACAAACTATAGCAAAGAACTCCAACCAACAAAAGAATATTATTCTAACTATAGTTATGCGACGACTATAGATGCACCAGCAGTCGATAAAGAAGGCAAAGGTACTATAGCTAAATTATCAGTTGAAATAAAACCTGGTATAGGTAGGACACTCATCGACATAAATCAAATATTTCTATGGGTTGATACACAGGATTCTATCAGGACAGCAAAGGCAGTAGCAGAAAATGTGACCGGAATCGACTTATCCGGTTATGACATTATTTATTCTGTTCAAGCCAATGCTTCATCTGTGGAAGGACCTTCGGCAGGGGCTGCCTTAGGTATAGCAACGATACTAGAATTAGAAAACAAAGTTGTTAACAGAAAAGTCACGATAACTGGAACTCTTGGTGAAGATGGAAAAATCGGTAAAGTTTCAGGTATACTTGCAAAGGCAGTAGCCGCTAAGAATGATGGTATGGATATTTTATTGGTTCCTGTGGGAGAAAAAAATTACACAACTTACACAGAAGAAAAAAAATGTGATAATTATTTGATTACTCAAATCTGTCGAACAGAAACAAAAGCAGAAGAAGTTGATATAGAGGAAAAAACTGGGATAAGAATAGAAGAAGTTAGTAACATACAAGAAGCATTAAAATATTTTATTTGAGTTACAATAAAAAAT
>JAPLUX010000062.1 GCA_026397455.1 Candidatus Aenigmatarchaeota archaeon
GGTTTACTCGACAAGATAAAATCTGCACTCTCAGGTTCTCAGTCGCAGATCAGTAAAGACGATATCAACACGTTGAAGACTAATGAAAACACTGTCAAGTTATCCTTAACTCAAATTAATGATCAATTGAGCAAACTCGCCTTTGTTAAAGCTGTCTACGAAAACAAATGGAACATCTTCAGCGGAGTTACCATAGGAATACTATCAACCTATCTCATATCTCAAGTCTTCATCCCTTACTACAAGCTTGGTAATGAAATAAAAAAATTGAAATTTGAGGAGACAACATTAATAAATTCGAGAATTGATACAGAAAAAAGTTATTTCTTGAGAAGGATTGACGATAAAACATTCAGAATGATTATATCGGGAAAGCAATCACAAATACTTAATACAAAGGCTGAGATAAAACTGAAACAACAGGCTCGATCTGTATTATTACGTGAAAGGATAAACCCACTTTATGCAGGAAAATTAATCAAAGAGAAAATATCGAAGATAAAAGTTAAAAATAAACCTGCTGATGTTAAGACTTTGACTATATAATAAACCAAATAGATTGATTTTAATTGAGAATAAGAGAAATTTCGGAAAGTATAAAAACCTTGAGTATGATATTGAGTAAAGAGTGAAACCGATGGAAGAGAAGATATTCACGATAAATTTGAGGAACGCAATCTCAAAAGTAGCAAAATGGAATAAGAGTAAAAGAAGTGCGTATTTTGTAAGAGATTTCTTGAAAAGACACATGAAAGGGGATGAAATAAAAATAGGTCAATCCATCACAGAAGAGATATGGAAAAGAGGAGATCAAAACCCACCCAGCAAGATAAGGATTAAAGCGATAGAAACAGAAGAAGGGGAAGGAGAGGAGAAGAAAAAAATCATTAAAGCCGAGATGCTCGGTGTAGTATTTCCTGAAGAGTTGAAAAAAGAGAAGAAAAAAGAGAAACCTAAAGAAGAAAAGAAGGAAGAAGTTAAAACAGAAGAAAAACCTAAAGAAACGAAACCAGAAAATAAAACTGGTTAATACTTAATTATTCTTTGTTAATCATCAAATGGAAATGTTTAAATCTTTAATTTTTAACCTAAGAACTGTATGGATACCACCATTAAAAAAATTTTAGAAGGGACTTATGTTGGCAAAGAGGTTACAATAAAGGGTTGGGTCGAGAAATCTAGGTCTCATGGAAAAGTACATTTTCTACATATTACGGATCGTTCAACAAAAGATGCTATTCAAACTGTTGCTCGTTTTGATCAGCTTACTGGAGAACTTTTTAAAATTATCTCTAACTTAGGAGTGCAATCATCAGTCAGTTTCGATGGTTTAGTTAAAGAAGATAATAGAGCCCCAGGAGGATATGAAATTCAAATAAACAATTTAAGAGTTATTCAGGATGTTAGAGATTATCCATTAGCAAATTTAGAGAAGAAAAAATATGAAGGTGATCCAGAAAAGGAATTTCTCAGGGATAATAGACATCTAGACATAAGGAATCCTAGACCATACACAATATTGAAAATACGTCAAGATGTAATAGATGCTTCTAGAGTATACTTAAGAGATATCCTTGATTTTAAAGAAATCAACCCACCAATGTTAGTTTCAACTATTTGTGAAGCAGTTCGTGAAACAGAAAATGGAAAACCAAAGAAAAAAGTTGATATCAAGAAAACTATGGAAGATGCTAAAAGATTAGTAGAAGAACAGTTTCCTGATAAAGATATTGACTATCTAAGAAAGTATGTAAGTGATATGAAAGGGAATGTAAGTGATTTAATATTTGTGGAAAAACCTTACTTTACAAAATATTATTTCGGAAAGATTGCTGCTTTAACAGTGAGTGGACAACTAGAAATGGAAGCGGCTATGTACGCAAATGGAAGTGTATTTGGAGTTGATCCTTCATTTAGGGCAGAAAAATCCAGAACACCTAGACATTTAACTGAATTCTGGCAAGTCGAACCTGAAGTCGCTTTTGCTGATCATGAGGATAACTTGAAATTACAGGAAGATTTGGTCACATACGTAGTTAAAACAGTCGCAGAAAAAAGAAAGAAAGAATTAGAATTTCTGGGAAGAGATATAAAACCTTTACAAAAAATTGAACCACATTTCGAAAGAATTATTTACACTGAAGCTATAGACATGTTACAGAAAGCTGGATATGATATAAAATGGGGAGATGATTTAGGCGCACCACATGAGAAATTCATTTCTTTAAAAAACGATAAACCCACTTTCATAGAAAAATATCCAGCCAATATAAAACCATTTTACATGCAACCCGATCCAAAAAATCCAGATGTAGCCTTATGTGCTGACTTGATGGCTCCAGAAGGGTATGGTGAGGTAATCGGTGGAAGTCAAAGAATTCATGATTTGAAATTACTCGAACAAAGAATTAAAGAATATAAATTAAATCCAGTAGATTATCAATGGTACATTGATTTAAGAAAGTATGGAAGTGTTCCACATTCAGGTTTTGGTATGGGTGTTGAAAGACTGACCATGTGGATTTGTCATTTAGACGACATACAAGAAACAGCGCTATTCCCAAGAACATCGAGAAGACTTAGTCCATAAAATTAAACACTTAACACTTTAATTATTTTCTTTCCTATCATTCCTTTCAATATTTCCTTTCCAATCCCAGAAGATTTGTTAACCTTTACATCATCCTTCTTTCCGACTGTTGCAGAGAATAAATAATCAGAATCAACGTAAATATCCACTTTCTTTCCTATCATCCTCGGTTCAAACCGAAAGACTAAAGAATTGCCGATTTCTGAAATATCAAACCCGACTTCATTTCCCATACTTGGGACTTTCGGCTCAACGTCTATGTGTATTCCGAGTTTCTTCTCTATCTCTGTTATGTTCGTCCCGTTTTTGCCGATGAGTCTAGCGATGACATCGTTATCGACAATAACTTTCACTCTGTTATCTGAAATGAAACCTATCTCAGCTTCAGGATCGTACTTGTCGATGGTTTGTTTCACTCTTTCTTTAGCCAACTGCCTGAGGGCAGTCTCAGATTCTTTTTCTTTTATAGGAATAACAACATTCTCTTCCCCATAAGTGTAGATTTCATAACACAACTTTTCAGTCTCAAAATCCCTTACTTCCACGACAGGACGAGTCAAGTCAGCTTCGGTCATTCCTGTAGGGACTTTCACGGTTAGACTCAAGTCATAAATTTTCTTTATTTCCCCGTCTTTGATGAATATCACAGTATCGATGACGTGTGGTATCATTCCTAATTCAATCTTACCGATGAATCTTTGTACGGCATCAATAGCCTCAGAAGCATGAATGACGCCTACCATCCCTACACCAGACAACCTCATGTCAGCGAATATTTTGAAATGGTCTGTTTGTCTAACTTCATCGAATATCGTGTAATCTGGCCTGACTAGGAGTAGAATGTTAGCTGTCTTAGCGAAATCTCCAGCCAAAGGACCGTATTGAGTGATCTCAGGACCGACTTGTAAATCTCTTGGACATTCTAATGTCTTGACAATCTTTCCTTGGTTAAAGTAGAATTCCGCGAGTGATGTGGCAAAAGTTGTTTTTCCTGAACCGGGTGGACCAGCGACTATAACTCCTTCAGCTTTTTCTTTCAACCTCTTGATGAGTTTTTCTGACATCTTATAATCGTCTAGAACGAGCTTGACTATAGGTCTAACGATCGTTATCTCAAAACCGTCTGAGAAAGGTGGTTTTGCTATCGCAATCCTATAATTGTTCAACTGGACTATGACACCGCCTCCCCTTTCAGCCTCGATGAAACTGTCCTCGGATTTTCTCGCAGCTTCGATTATTTCATAGATCATTTTCTGGATTTCATCTCTTGTCAAAACTTCTTCTGCAATTTTCTGTAGTTTAAATTCTCCTGGCTTGCCACGTTTAGCCATTGGAATGACTTTTTCTTTCAGATGAACACTCATCGTATCAGGAGTGAAGTATTTCTCAAAAGTCAAACCTTCTGTCTTTATCTCTTGTCGTATGTACTCGACTTTCACGCCTTCTACCTCTGCGACTAAACCTTGAACATAATCAGCTGTGACTAAAGTCCCGTTCTCACTCTTTGCTACATCCCTGATTATCGCATCGAGTCTTCCGCCCCTGGCTAATCTAATATCATCTAAGCTTGGCCTGTCTCCAGTGAACCTCAAGTCAATCTTTCTTTCTTTACACAATTTTCTTATTTTTTTCAATTCGTCTAAGCCGACAAAACCTGGTTCTTTACCACGAGAAGCTTGAGCTTGTAATTCATCCAGGACGACTACTATTCGTGAATTGAATTAAATAAATTAGCTTGTTAGAAACCTATTAATTATTAAAATTTTTGGGTGTTAGAAAAGGTTTAAATAATTAACTGTCATCGTTAGAATCATGGAGAACCCAAAAAAATGTCCAGAGTGTGGATGTAAAAAGTTACAGTTAAACGCAGACGGGTTGGTCTGTGTAAAATGTGGTTTGATTATTTCTGATAGTATTTTTTCTGAAGGAAGTATGATAATCTAAACTTATGGGGAAACAAAAGACTTAAATCCTTTAATGTTTTAGTTTTATAGTGATATATTATGCCTTGGTTTGGTAAAAAGACAACAAATGTACCAAAAGTAACTGTTAAAGATGTTGGGTTTTCTATAGATGATTTTTTACAAAGCTACGATAAATCAATTCATGGTATTTTAAGAAATAAGGATTACCTACATCCTGTTACCCTTTTAAAAGTGTTAGAAGATCAAGGAAAAACCGATGAAGGAGTTTACATACTTGCAAAAGGGACGGCAAAACAAGTCACTGTATATGTTGAAAAAACTTATCCAAAACTTCAAACTGAAGATGGTCAAAAAATTACTGGAGTGTATGTAGCGAATGCATTAAGAGAATTCTTAGTTAAAAGAGCTTTGGAAGATCATAGTGGAAAGGGAGAGAAAACAACCGAGGAAACAATCAGAACAATGTTCCCCCAATTAGAAGAATTATATGAAAAACCAAATTTAACCGAAAAAAAAGGTAGTGGTAGTACTAATATTGGTTAATTTCTTCTGTAAATTTGTTTCATTCTAATTTACTTATCTAGACAGAATCCATTCATCCAATTTATTTCTAGCCTCATCATCGCTAAATTGTTGAGGTGGGTGCTTCATTAAGTAAGCTGAAGGATAGATTAATGGGCCTCCGATACCTCTATCCAAAGCTATTTGCATCAGTCTTATCGCTTCTATGCTCGTACCGCCAGAATTTGCCTTATCATCTACATCCAATCTTAATTCCATATTGAACGGAACTTCAGCGAACATCCTGCCTTCAATTCTTATGAACGCTAACTTTCTGTTGCTCAAGAAAGGAATGAAATCGCTCGGTCCAACATAAATGTTCTTATTATCCAACCTTTTCGACAACTGACTTTGAACGGCTTCAGTCTTGGATATTTTCTTGCTTTCTAATCTATCCCTTTCGAGCATGTTCAAGAAATCTGTGTTACCACCGACATTGATCTGATAAGTCTTGTCTATTGTAGTTCCCCTGTCCATGCAAAGTTTGGTCAAAACTCTATGAACGATCGTCGATCCGACTTGAGATTTGATATCATCCCCGATAACAGGAATCTTCTTTTCTTCAAACTTCTTAGCCCATGTTTTATCAGAAGCGATGAAAACAGGCATACAGTTAATAAAACCACAGTTTGTCTTCAAAGCGATATCAGTCCAGAATTCAGTCGCTTTTTGACTTCCTACTGGTAAAAAGTTCATCAGTATTTTTGTCCCTGTTCTTTCTATTTCTTCTATCGATTCTTTCTCTATCTGTTTGATAGATTTGGTTTGTTTGATCGGGTTGATCTTGTTTACGACATAAATACCGATACCGTCTAGAATAGGACTTTCTTTAACAACTATGTGATCGACACCAGAAACACTCTTAACCCAGTCAACCTCGTTTGGTTCTTCATAAATGGCTTTTGATAGTGGTTTTCCAACTTTGTTCTTACTGATATCAAAAGCAGAAACAAAATCAATATCTTCTATACCGTATTTGCCTATTTTTTCATGCATAAGGCCGATTCTTTCGGATTTATTTTTTTTGTAGAATTCTATCCCTTGGATTAAACCAGAAAAACAGTTTCCGATTCCTACGACACCAACTTTGATTTTTCCCATAATATCACATCTTTTTATTGGGTTAATAGAAATATAAAAGTTTGATTTAAATTCTTAGAACAAATATTAATTGTTTATAGTGTTTTCATGGAATTCAAACCGAAGATTACAGAGAACAGGTGGAACCCAGGATTAGAGGAAAAAATAAGAAAAACATGGAATGAAGAAAAAATTTATGTTTTCAATAAAAACACTAAGAAAAAAGTATTCACGATCGATACACCACCACCCTATCCGAGTGGTAGGCCGTGGCACATCGGTGCAGCAGCACATTATTCACAGATAGACATGATAGCAAGGACTGCAAGGATGATGGGGTTTGAAGTCTTTTTCCCGATTGGCATCGACAGGAATGGGTTGCCCGTTGAAAACTATACAGAAAAAAAATACAACATTTCCATACATGAAACGTCCAGAGAGAAATTCATTAATCTCTGTGTTACTGCTCTTGACGACCTAGAAGCAGAAATGATCCAGATAATGAAAGTGATGGGACTGAGTGGAGATTTTGATAATTATTATCGAACTGATTCGAAAGAATACAGGACTTTAACTCAAACCACATTCATCAAACTCTGGGATAAAGGTCTGATTTATGAGGATACAAGACCGAACAACTACTGCATAAAATGCGGGACGACCATAGCGGATGCTGAGATAGAATACGAAGAGTTACCGACAGAATTGATCTACATAAAATTCAAAATGAAAGAAACTGGAAAGGACATAATAATCGCGACGACAAGACCAGAACTCTTATGTTCATGTCAAGCTATAATCTATAACCCGAAAGATGAGAGATACAAAGATTTAGAAGGTAAACATGCCATAGTCCCAATCTTTAGTAAAGAAGTTCCAATCTTAGCACATCCTTATGCAAAACAAGAATTTGGCTCTGGTATCGTGATGATCTGTTCTTATGGGGATTATTCAGATGTGAGAATGTTCAGAGAATTGAAGTTGAAAGAAATCATAGCGATTACCCCTGAAGGCAAGATGGGAAAGAATGCTGGAAATTATGCTGGATTGTCAATAAAAGACGCTAGGAATAAAATCATACAAGACCTAGAAAAAGCTGGTTTAATCCAGAAAAAAGAGAATATAATGCATAGAACACCGCTTTGCTACAGAAGCAAGACACCGATTGAAATCATACCGATGAAAGAATATTATCTGAAACAAATTGACTTTATTCCAGAATTATTGAAAATAGCTAAAAACATGAAATTCTATCCTGAGAGGCATAGACAAATCTTAATCGATTGGATTAATTCTCTGACTATCGACTGGCCAGTATCGAGAAGAAGATATTACGGGACAGAAATACCGATTTGGTATTGTAAGAATTGTAAAAAAGCTTGTTTGCCTGAGCCCGAAAAATATTATCAGCCGTGGAAGGATAACCCACCGTTCAAAACATGCCCTCACTGTAAATCTGAGAAAGGGTTCGAAGGCGAAACTAGGACATTCGATACATGGATGGATTCGAGCATTTCACCTTTGTTCATATCAAAATACGGAAAAGATGATGATTTCTTCAAGAAAACTTTCCCTGCTGGAATAAGACCACAAGCCAAAGACATAATCAGGACTTGGCTGCATTACACTATCTTGAGATGTTATCAGTTGACGAAAAAACAAGCCTTTGAAGGGGCATGGATAATGGGTTATGGGGTTGACGAAGAAGGAAAAAGAATGAGCAAATCAAAAGGAAATGTTGTCGATCCGTTACCTATTCTAGAAAAATACGGCGGTGATATATTCAGGTTTTGGAATGCTTCAGAAGCTGGTTTAGGCTCAGATTTCAGGTATTCAAACGACAAAATAGAAAGTTCAGCAAAATTCTTGACTAAATTGTGGAATATTTCTAGGTTTATCTCTATGTTTCCAGAAGAGAAAAAGGCAGAATTGACAGAAACAGACAAGTGGATATTGTCAGAGCTGAATGAATTGATTAAAAAATGTATTGAAGGTTATGAAAGCTTTGATTTCTTCATTCCAGCAACCGCTTTAAGAGAGTTTACTTGGAATTTGTTTGCTTCTCATTATTTAGAAATGGCTAAATCAAGGGCATATGGACAGGGTTTTGATGAGGAAGAACAGAAAGCTGCCTGGTATACTTTGCATCTTGTTTTGAAAACATTGTTGAAATTATTTGCACCGATTTCTCCTTTTATTACTGACTATGTTTGGAAAGAGTTGTACGGAAAGGAAAGCATACATCTAGAATCTTTATCGAAACCTGAATGGGGTTTCGGTCTCGAAAAGTCGACTGGAAAAATAACAGAATTCAACACTGAAATTTGGAAGACGAAGAAGGATAAAGGGTTGAGTTTAAAGACTGAAATTGAGGTTAAAATACCGAAAGAATTGAAACAATTTGAGAAAGATTTAATTAACATGCATAATATCAGAATTTAAACGTTCAAACAAAAATTAATCATTATTAAAAGAAATTATACATAGGTGAATTGTATTTAACACATATCATGACCAGGGAACTATTAACACAAAATGATTTTGAAAGTCATAAATTTGGTATCCTTAGTAGGTCCGATGGGACCCGTATACAAATGGACCCGGGTCCACCCTAAAATTTTCTATCAGATAGAAAATCTATGTGATTCTTTTTTGCTTAAGATAATCTTCTTGCAAACCATTTTCTTATTTCTTCAGCAAAAATTACAGTGCAGGCAATAAATGCTAATATTATCCAGTCGCTGAGATTTAGAGCAGTTGTACCGAAATATTTCTGTAATAATGGAATGTAAACCATTGAAACTATGAGAGATATTTGAGCAATTATACCGAACCATATCCACTTATTGTTAGTCAAACTTGTCTTAAAGATTGATGTTTTATTCGTTCTAGATGCTAGAACATTGCCAACTTGACCGATAACAATTCCAGCGAACACCATGGTTGTACCCTTAATATAGAGAGTACTTTTTGGATCAAGTTGCATGCCAAGATGCCAACCTCCAATAGACCATGTATGCAAACAAGCTAACATTATTCCTGCAGCAATTATTAATCCAATGTAACAAGAGCGAAGCATAACTTTGGTGCTGAATAGTCGTTCTTTTTTACTTCGTGGTCGTTCTTTCATAATTCCTGCTTCAGGTGGTTCTCTGCTTAAGGCGAGAGATGGGATTACATCTATAATTAAATCGATAGCCAAGATTTGTACAACAAGCAGTGGAAGAGGTATATTAAATAATGCATAAAGAATGAAAGGAATCAGTTCAGCCCAGTTATGTGAGAAAACATATAGGATGAATTTTCTGATGTTTTCGTATATTACACGTCCAGACTCTACAGCTTTAACTATCGATGCAAAACTGTCGTCAAGCAAAATTATATCAGCAGCTTCTCTTGCAACGTCTGTTCCTGAAGTACCCATGGCGACTCCTATATCTGCTTCCTTTAGCGATGGAGCATCATTAGCTCCATCTCCTGTAACTGCAACAATCTCGCCATTTTTTTTGAGAACTGTCACTATTCGAAGTTTTTGTTCAGGTGAAACTCTGGCAAAAATTACATTTCCTTTTCTAACTTCTTCTACAATCTCTTGGTCACTTTTTGTTTCAAGGTCAATTCCTCGTACTATTCTACATTTTGCAGAATCAACTATGCCAACTTCTGTAGCGATGGCTTGCGCAGTGGGACCATAATCTCCAGTTATTATTACAGTTTTTATACCAGCTTGCTTCGCCATTCTTACTGCTTCTTGAACTTCTGGTCGAGGCGGATCTTCCATAGCTGCAAGACCAACAAAAATCATTTTTGTCTCGACTTTTTTGCCATTGATACCATGATTTTCTTTTATTTCTTTGTATGACATAGCTATGACTCGTAAACCTTCGTTTGCGAATTCGTGAATTCTCGCCTCAACAGATTGAAGATTTTTTCCAGCTAAGTTTTCTATATGGTTGTTCACAATAATTTTATCACATATTGAGAGGATGTTCCTCGGAGCACCTTTAGTGTAGACAAAGACTCTGTCACCATTCTTGTGAATCGTTGTCATCATCTTCCTCTTGGAGTCGAATGGTATCATTTTTGCTACTGGTTTTTTTTCAAGCAAATTCTGAACATTTATTCCGTATTTCATGGCTGCAACAAGTAATGCTCCATCAGTTGGATCACCTATAATACTCCAAGATCTGTTTGTATCTGACGGTTGTTCAACTTTAGCGCTGTTGCAAATTGCTGAGATTTCAAGAAGTTTTTCAATCCTATGTGATTCATCTTTTTCCAAAGTTTTACCATTGTATGTAAATTTACCACTTGGAGCAAATCCTACGCCTGAAATCTTTACGATTTCGTTTGGAACCCATATTTTTTTAACTGTCATTTCACCTTTGGTGATCGTTCCAGTTTTATCAGTACATATTACAGTTACACTGCCCAATGTTTGAACTGCATCCAGTTGCTTGACAAGAACGTTTTCTTTCGCCATTTTAAGAACGTTTATAGCAAGTGCACTCGATACAGTGACTTGTAATCCCTCAGGAACCAATGATATCATTACACCTATCATGAAAAGTATGCTACTGTAGATACTCAAATGAAGCCAGACTAAACTGACTAGTAAAAAGATGCTTCCAACCACTATTGATAAGATGAAATCATATTTTGCGGTATAAGCAATTTCTTTTTGAAGTGGACTCTGTTGTTCACCTATTTCCTGAGTTAAACCTGCAATCTCTCCGAACTTTGTGTTCATTCCAGTTGCGGAAACGACTGCTTTACCACATCCCTTGGCAACACTCGTACTCATAAAAACAAGGTTTGGTGTATCAAAATACGCTGTATTAATGGCTTTGAAACTTTTAGCATTTCGTGGTTGTGGTTCAGATTCACCAGTTAGAGGAACATTGTTTACCCATAAATCGAAGGCTTCGATTAAGCGACCATCTGCAGGAATACGGTCACCTTCTTCTAAAAATATAACATCACCAGGAACTAATTCTTTTACCAATACTTTTTTGAGTTCACCGTCTCGAAAAACTTTGGCATATTCTGGTACCCATCTCCTTAGAGTTTCCATTGCTTTTTCCGCTCGCCATTCCTGAAAAAGACTGAAAACTGTGTTAATCAAAACAACGGTGAAAATCATAGAACCCATATCCCACATACCGTCGATTATAGAAAGTATGCCTGCAATAATCAACAGAACGCTGAACAAATCTTTAAAATGCACAAGGAACTTATAGAAAATCGACTTACGCTT
>JAPLUX010000166.1 GCA_026397455.1 Candidatus Aenigmatarchaeota archaeon
AATAAAACCTGCCGCAGAACTAGCTGAACAGAAAGGACTTTTGGCAATGGATGTAAAACTTATTTCCGAACAAGAAAAGCAGATACACTATTTCCCTCGTCTATTTAAAATGTCCCCTGATGTATGGTGGGAAGGAGTAGCCCATAATCATATAAGCGTTAAGGCAGGTGGAACAAGTGAAGTAGAAATAACTTATGGTTATTCTCCAGCTCATCAACATGACCCCACTCGCACCTTAGATATTCTTAAAGAAGAAGTAGAACGCAACCACAATGCTAGAGAAACTTTTTATCTTGGTAGAGAATATTGGTATCGTAAAATGTTCCCTGAAACTGTAAAGGTAATGGAAGACTATATTAAGATAGCTCACTTTATGCCCGAGAAAGCAGATGCTTATGTAATTTTAGCTCGTTGTTATTTTGCTATGGGCGAAGGCGATAAAGCTAGAGAAGCTTGTGCTAATGCTTTAATTATCAACCCACATTTCAAAGAAGCTGTATTGTTTATGGTTGTCCTTGCAGGGCGTGGAACTGGTAATCCACAATGGGAAAAAAATGCTGACCAATGGAAACGAATGTCTGAAACAGCAGACAATAGTTATGTTCTTTTTATTCGTGATGAAAAAAATATATGAGTAGGTATATAATTTTTGGTGGTGGAGGAAGTATTGGTAGTGAACTAGTAAGGCAATTAGCTGTAGATAACTCTGTAATGATTTTTGACAACAATGAATCAGCCACTTTTATCCTAGCCGAAGAACTTTCTCAAGCTGGGTTAGATGTAGAATATACTATCGGAGATATACGAGATAGAGACTTAGTCCATTATATTTTTGAATCTTTTGCTCCTAGTATAGTTATCAACGCTGCCGCACTAAAGCATGTTACTCCCTCTCAACTTTATCCTAGAGAATATGTAACCACCAACATACTAGGACATTTGAATGTTATAGAAGCATGTAAAAAATTTGGGGTTGATAAATGTGTATATATTTCAACTGACAAAGCAGTAGCCAACTTCAAGAATGTAATGGGGGCAACTAAAATGTGTAGCGAAACTATCCAACGCAGTATGGGTAAAGGTTTTATTTCTGTTCGTTTTGGCAATGTTATGGAAAGCCGAGGAAGCTTATTAGAGATATGGAAACAACAATTTAAAGAGGGAAAACCACTTACCATAACTGACTTAAAAATGAAACGCTATATGATGTCTATTCCACAGGCTTGCAAATTAGTTATAAAAGCGTTACAATTAGGAGAAGGTGGTGAAGTATTTTGTTTAGATATGGGCGAACAAAAAGAAATTATAAAACTCAAGGAAGAACTTTACGGAGATTATCCTATTAGAATTATTGGAATTAGAAAAGGTGAATCATTAGAGGAACGACTAATGACTGACGAGGAACTTTTAAAAGCTAATCGTATTGAAGAATTTTTTGTAATATGACTTGACTTTTAATAGATAAGTTTATACACTATAAGTATGAACAAACAAGAAAAGCGTATCTATATGAAGAAGTGGCGTGAGAAGAATTATGATAGGATTTTAATAATGAGAAGAAAAACGAGGGATAAGTTACGAGCAGATGTTTTAATAGCTTATGGAAATAAATGTAATTGTTGTGGAGAAAAAGAGTATAATTTCTTGGGAATGGACCACCGAACAGGCAATGGAAACAAACACAGACATCAGATAGGTAAACATTCTTCACAAGCTTTCTATGCTTGGTTAAGAAAAAATAATTATCCAA
>JAPLUX010000086.1 GCA_026397455.1 Candidatus Aenigmatarchaeota archaeon
CTTCAATATACTTACTCAGATCGCCCCTTTACTGATAGGTATAACTGGCTATGCTTTTCTGACGGCATTGAACCCTATCATGGGAATTTTTGGTGGAGTTGTTTACAGTATAATTAAAAGAAATAAAACAGATATTCCTAAGACTTAACATTGCTGCGGACATTTAATGCAAGGAGCGATAGAAGGATATATTTCTTCATGCAGATGACATATGACTTTGCTTTCTCTGATATTCCTACAAATTTTACAGAATTTAATTTGTATCTCTTTCGGGCTTAATTTTCCAGAAGATATGTCCTTTGTCAAATCATCTATCATTTTCATTATTTTTGATTGTTTCTCCAACAGTTTAACTTTGAAACCCCTTGACTCATGGCTGTACTGGGAAATAGCTGGTTGTGTCAAGCCGAGAAGGTCAGCAGCTTGTTTTTGAGTCAGGTTGTAAGTTGTCAACAATTCCTTGGTTATTATCGACCTTATGGCTGGTAATATGGATGAAACTATAACTTCACAGAATGGTTTCATAATATTTTATTAGTAAGTTAAATATAAATATATAATAACACTGTTATATTTTAGTGGTTCTTATGAGAAAAGTTTACATGGATTATTCTGCCACAACTCCTATTGACCCAAGAGTTTTAGAAGCTATGAAGCCTTATTTTCTGAAGAATTTTGGGAATTCTATGTCATTGCATTCATGGGGAACTGAAGCAAAAGAAGCTTTAGAAATTTCAAGAGAAAAGATCGCAAGTTTGATGAATGCCAACCCAAAAGATTTGATTTTCACTGGTAGTGCAACAGAATCGGATAACATGGTACTGAAAGGGATAGTTTATGCTAACAAAGATAAGGGAAAACATATCATCGTGTCTGCAATAGAACATGATTGCATCATAGAAACCGCAAAGTGGTTGGAAAAGCAAGGAATTGAAGTGACTTATTTACCAGTCGATAAGTATGGTATTGTTGATTTGAATACTTTAAAAAAAGCGATAAGAAAAGATACTGTCTTAGTTTCGATAATGCACGCTAACAATGAGATAGGCACGATAGAACCTATAGAAGAAATCGGAAAATTGTGTAGAGAGAAAGATGTCTGCTTTCATACTGATGCTACTCAGAGTTATGGAAAGATTCCTACCGATGTGAAAAGAATGAACATAGATTTGTTGACTTGTAACGCACACAAAGTCTATGGCCCTAAAGGAGTTGGGGCTTTATACATCAGAGAAGGAATAGAAATAGAGCCTTTGTTGCATGGTGGCGGTCATGAGTTTGGACTCAGGTCTTCGACTGTCAACGTTCCTGGCATCGTTGGGTTTGCTACTATAGCTGAGATTCAGAAAAAAGAAATGAAATCAGAAGCAACAAGATTAACTAAACTCAGGGATAAATTGATTAACGATATTTTAAAGATAGAAGATTCTCATCTTAACGGTCATCCGACAAAAAGGTTACCGAACAATGCAAATTTCTGGTTTGCGTACATAGAAGGAGAATCTTTAATCGTCCATTTGAATATTAACGGTGTAGGTGCTTCTACTGGATCGGCATGCTCATCGGATTCACTCGAACCCAGCCATGTGCTATTGGCGATAGGGTTAAAACCTGAACAGGCCCATGGGTCTTTGAGATTAACGATGGGAAAGTATACGGTAAAAGAAGACGTGGATTATGTGATAGAAATCTTGCCAGAAATTGTTGAAAAGTTAAGAAAGATTTCACCGTTTAAGAAGGGATATGGATGAATGAATCATATTCAAAAGAAGTAATGAAACATTTTAAGAACCCGATAAACATGGGTAAAATTAAAAACCCTGACGGTGTTGGTAAAGTTGGGAACGTAGTCTGTATTTTACCAAATACCATGATTCAAAGTAATGATGATATAAAACCGATAGAAAATATCAAACTAAATAATCGTGTTTTGAGCCATGATTGAAAATATCACAGAGTAATTAAGAAATTTAAAAGAAAATATAAAGGTAAAATAGTTGCAATAAAAAATAGATTTGGTTCAAATTTTTTAACGCCTGAACATGAAATTTTAGCGATTAAGGTTCCGAAAACACATCACTTCCTGTATTTAAGAAATAAAGCTAAATTAAAACCGGCATGGTATCATGCAGATGAACTTGAAAAGGGAGATTTAGTACTTTACCCAATCTTAAAAGAAATTATTAATACAAAATATATTCCAGTTGAAATGACGAAATTAAAATACGATTTTAGGAGTAAATCAATACCAAAAAAAATAAAAATAACCGATGATTTTCTCAGGCTGGTAGGATATTTCTTGGCGGAGGGACATTCGAAAGAAGAAACTACCAATACGTTTATCTCATTCACTTTTGGAATTAATGAAGAAAATTATGCTGATGATGTTGTTAAAATAATAAAGAGCATATTCGATTTAGAGCCAAAAAAAAGAGTCATTAAAGATCATAACACAATAACTGTAACAATAAATAATGTTTTCATTGCTCGTTTATTCAGGAAATTATTTGGTTGTAAAGCAGAAAATAAAAATATTCCACACTTTATGATGCTTCTACCTCCCGAAAAACAGAAAAGCATTATTTTGGGTTTATGGCGTGGGGATGGATATCTTAGTGCGAAAAGAAAATATCAACGTGCTGGATATTCTACAATTTCTTATAAACTAATTCAACAAATAAAAATTCTTCTTTTGAGACAAAAGATTATACCATCTATATATACCGAAGATGAAAAAATAATCAAAGGTGTTAAACATAGGAGATGTTATAGAATTCATATAGGTCATAGAACTTCATTAAAAAGATTAGCTAAAATATTAGGAATACAATTAAACATTAATTTAGAAGAGCGAAATGATTCGTGGTGTGATGATAATTATGCTTATATTCCGTTAACAAATATTTTTAAGGAAATACATGAATCATTCGTGTTAAATCTCAACATAGAGAGTTCAAGTACTTATGTATCAAATTCTTTGACTCTACACAATTGCGGAGATGTAATGTATCTTTACATTAAGATTAAGAAAAATAAGAAAGGTCAAGATATTCTCTCTGATATAAAATTTGAAACTTTTGGATGCGTTGCTGCTATTGCCACATCTTCAATGATCACAAAATTAGCTAAAGGAAAAACTATAGAAGAGGCGTTAAAGATAACGAAGTTAGATGTTGCTAACTCTTTAGGTGGATTGCCGAAGATAAAATTGCATTGTTCTGTATTGGCTAGTGATGCATTAGTAGAAGCAATATACGATTATCTGATTAAAAACAAATTACAGATTCCTGAAGATTTGGAGAAAAGACATCAACAGATAAAAAAAGAAACAGAGTTTGTTGAAGAAAGGTTCAAGAATCAAGTTGAAATGGAGAAAGAGATTCTAGAAAGTAAATGATTTATTAAAATTATCTAGCAGGATATTTTTGTAAAAACTCCCCTCTCTTCCCTGTATTGTCTGAAATCAAGATTTGAATTGTGTATATTTTTCCAGAGGGTAAACAAGGATGAAGGTTTATGTTCCAATTTCCTGTGAAATTTGTTGTGTTAGTGTAATCAGTATCTAAGATGGATACTCTCACGCTACCAGAAGCTATTGTATTACCAGAATTAAGATCAATGGAGTATCCAGAGAAATAAATGTTCTGAACAGAACAATTTAAGGTAACAGTAACGGGGTTGTCTAACTTTAGTTCATTATACCCAATTTTTTGATTATCGTCTATTATCACAGTTAAATATTGCAAGTTTTCAGTATCCATATTAAAATTGGTATACCATTCTCCGTTCGAAACAGTGGAAGTTTCTTTATCAGCTGGGTTTTCAACGGGTATGACTGTCACATTTCCGTTTACTCTTTCACCAGTGTAATAGTATAGGGCTATTCCTTTGATTTGAATGTTTGGAAGAGAAGCAATCTTTATTGTAGCAGCACTCGTAGCGTTTGGTGATATAGAAGAATCGGAAGAAATGAAGTTAACATCGATC